>NZ_LSIZ01000112.1:0-17304 GCF_001556505.1 Streptococcus sp. CCH8-H5
AAGGTATGAGCGTTAACTACGATAAGGTTTTGACAGCCGATGGTCATCAATGGCTTTCATACATGACAGCAGGCGGTGCCCGTCGTTATGTTGATATTGCAGCAGCTAAGCCAGAAGCAAGCAAACCAGCTGCGAAACCAAGTCTCCCAGAGTCAGGTCATTATACCTTCACAGGTCGTGCGTCAATCAAGGCAGAAGCTAAAGTTTCAAGTCCAGAATTGGCCTACTATGACAAGGGTATGAGTGTTAACTACGATAAGGTTTTGACAGCGGACGGTCACACATGGCTTTCATACATGACAGTGAGCGGTGCTCGTCGTTACGTTGATATTGCTTAGTGTAATAATGATTAGGTTGGACATTATGTCCAGCCTTTTTTGATAGCCTTTCTTTATCATGAGATTGAATTTTTCAATTTTTGTGACGTCTTTTGGAGTGCTATAATGGTTAATATAGAATCGAGGTTATTATGAAAATTGCGTTGGTACAGATGGATGTCGTTCACGGACAGCCTGTGGAAAATAAAAAACACGTCATAGAGATGCTGGAAAGGGCGCTTGATGACAATCCTGATGTTATTGTGCTTCCTGAAATGTGGAATACAGGCTATGCTTTAAATGAACTTGATGGACTTGCGGATAAGGCTGGATTGGACTCTCAAGAACTCTTGTCTCATTTTGCTAGGAAACATGCTGTGGCTATTATCGGAGGGTCTGTTGCTATTGAGGAAGACGGCAAATTTTACAACACGACCTATGTCTACAATAAGTCTGGGGACTTAATCAATACCTATAGCAAGGTCCATCTCTTTGGCCTTATGGCAGAGGACCAGTACATGTCTGCTGGGTCGAATGAGTCTGTTTTTGAGCTTGATGGTGTGATAGCTGCTAGTGTCATTTGTTATGATATTCGTTTTCCTGAGTGGGTACGGACACAGATGGCACAAGGGGCCAAGGTACTTTTTGTGGTAGCGCAGTGGCCGGAACCTCGAGTGCAGCAATGGGAGATTTTGTTAAAGGCGCGTGCAGTTGAAAATCAAGCTTTTGTAGTTGCTGTCAATCGTGTTGGAGCAGGACCGAACGATATCTTTTCAGGACATTCTATGGTTATAGATCCACTTGGAAATGTGGTCTTACAAACCAAGGAGCATGAGGAGGGCGTTTTTACGGCTGATATTAATCTTGAAGAGGTAGATAAGGTTCGAGGTCAGATTCCTGTTTTTGAGGATCGTCGCACGGACTTGTATCATTAAGGAGCGTTTATGTTATTTGAAGAATCTGACTTATTGAAGGCATTGCCAGAACAGTTTTTTGCAGGTTTGGTTGCTAAAGTTAATGCCAAGGTGGCGGAAGGAGCAGATGTTATCAATCTCGGTCAGGGCAATCCAGACCAACCAACCTATGACCATATTGTTGAGGCGCTTTGTACCTCAGCGAAAAATCCTGCTAGCCATAAGTATTCACAGTTTCGAGGCAATCGTCCTTTTAAGGAAGCTGCTGCTAGTTTTTACAAGAAACATTATGGGGTCGATTTGGATGCGGAGCGTGAGATTTGTGTCATGGGTGGGGCTAAAATTGGACTAGTGGAATTGCCCCTAGCTTTGATGAATCCTGGTGACCTCCTGCTCTTGCCTGATCCAGGATATCCTGATTATTTATCAGGAGTGAGTCTAGGACGTGTAGCCTATGAGACCTTTCCTTTGACGGCTGAAAATGATTTCTTGCCAGATTTGGATGCCATTCCTGAAGAGATAGCTCGGCGTGCTAAGTTTATCTATATCAATTATCCGAATAATCCTACGGGTGCTGTGGCGACTAAGGCCTTTTATGAAAAGTTGGTTGCCTGGGCTAAGACCTACGAAGTTGGTGTGGTGAGTGATTTGGCTTACGGAGCTTTGGGCTATCGGGGCTATGAGAATCCTAGCTTCTTATCAACACCTGGTGCTAAAGATGTGGGCATTGAGTTCTATACTTTCTCGAAAACCTTCAATATGGCTGGTTGGCGTTTGGCCTTTGCTGCTGGGAATGACCAGATGATTGAAGCCTTAAATCTGATTCAAGACCATCTTTTTGTGGGAATCTTTCCTGCCTTGCAGGAGGCTGGGATTGCAGCCCTCTTAGATCCTAAATCTGAGGAGGCTGTTGCTCAACTGAATGCGACTTATGATAGCCGTCGAGATGCTTTTGTCCAGGCAGCTGCTAAGATTGGCTGGAAGGCCTTTCTATCCAAAGGTTCTTTCTATGCTTGGATGCCTGTACCAGAGGGTTACACTAGTGAGAGTTTTGCGAATCTTTTGCTTGAGAAGGCTCATGTTGCTGTGGCACCAGGTAAAGGATTTGGTCCTGCAGGAGATGCTTATGTTCGTATCGGGCTTTTGGTAGAGCCAGAACGTCTGGTCGAAGCAGTCGATCGTATTGCCGACTTGCAATTATTTAATAACTAGATAACAATCATGAAACAAGTAGTTGAAAAAGACTGCTTGTTTTTTTCATGTTAATTTCATTTTTTCTTGACAAATGAATAAAAATACAATAAACTTGTTACATATTTATTCAAAAGGAGTGCATAAATGAAAATTTCAATCGTTGGTATCACTGGTTATAGTGGTTTAGAGTTAGTTAAAATTTTGAATAATCATAAAAAAGTGGAACTTGTTTCTATTCACGCAACCAAGGAAGTGGGCCGACGATTGTCTGATGTGTATCCCTATCTGACAGGTGTTTGTGACTTAGAAATTGAAGCTTACAATGCGGAAAAGATTATGCAAAAAGCGGATTTGGTTTTCTTTGCCACACCTTCAGGAGTCGCTAGCTCGCTAGCAGAGGAATTTGTTCTAGCTGATTTTCCTATTATTGATTTGTCTGGCGATCATCGCTTGCCAGCAGATGTTTATCAAGAATGGTATAAAAAATCACCTGCTAAGCAGAGTGTTTTGAATAAATTTACATATGCATTATCAGAATATGCAGATGTGAAGGATAAGAAATTTATTGCCAATCCTGGATGCTATGCAACAGCGACAGAGTTGGCCTTGCTTCCTTTGGTTGCTACTGGTCTGATTGAGACGGAGAGTGTCATTGTGGATGCCAAGTCTGGTTTAACTGGTGCGGGTAAGGCTTTGAGTGAGTCTAGTCATTTTGTCAATGTTCACGATAATTACGTGACTTATAAACTCAATCATCATCAGCATATTCCTGAGATTGTTCAAACCTTGCAGGGCTTTAATCCGGAAATGCCTGAGATTCAGTTTTCAACGTCGCTTTTACCCGTTAATCGTGGAATCATGGCTACGGTTTATTGTAAGTTGAAGAAGGACGTGACTGTAGCTGATGTAGCTTCAGCCTTTGCAAAAGCTTATGATGATAAACCCTTTGTACGTGTACAAGAAAACTTACCAGAACTACATAATGTCATTGGATCGAATTTTACAGACATCGGCTTTGCCTATAATGAGAAAACCAATGTTCTGACGGTTATTTCAGTCATTGATAATCTGCTTAAAGGAGCAGCTGGACAGGCAGTGCAAAATCTCAACCTCATGCAGGGGTGGGATGAGACAGAAGGTTTGCTTCTGACACCGTCATACTTGTAGATGTAAGCATAGAGTTAGGAGAAAAAATATGAAAGTCATAGATGGAACAATTGCCAGCCCGCTGGGATTCTCAGCAGATGGGCTACATGCAGGATTTAAAAAGAGAAAAATGGATTTTGGTTGGATTGTCTCTGAAAAACCAGCCAGTGTCGCAGGGGTTTACACGACTAATAAGGTTATTGCAGCTCCTCTGATTGTGACCAAGACCTCAGTTAAAAAGGCTGGGAAAATGAAGGCCATCGTTGTTAACTCAGGTGTAGCCAATTCTTGTACGGGGACTCAAGGTTTGGAGGATGCCTACACCATGCAGGAGTGGACCGCTGAAAAGCTAGGTGTTGAACCAGATTTGGTTGGTGTGGCTTCTACAGGGGTTATCGGTGAGTTGCTACCAATGGATACCTTGAAAAATGGTCTTTCCAAGTTGGTGGTTAATGGTAACGCTGATGATTTCGCCAAGGCGATTTTGACGACAGATACAGCAACTAAGACTATTGCTGTGACGGAGACTTTTGGTCGTGATGTTGTCACTATGGCTGGTGTCGCTAAGGGTTCAGGCATGATTCACCCGAATATGGCAACCATGCTAGGATTTATCACTTGTGATGCTAATATTTCTAGTGACACCCTTCAATTAGCCTTGAGCCAAAATGTGGAAAAGACCTTTAATCAGATTACAGTTGATGGGGATACATCAACTAATGATATGGTTCTTGTCATGTCAAATGGTTGCACGCTCAATGAAGAGATTCTGGCAGGTACACCAGAATTTGATAAGTTTTCAAAAATGCTTAATTTCGTAATGCAAGAACTGGCTAAGAAAATTGCCAAGGACGGTGAAGGTGCCAATAAGCTCATCCAAGTTGATGTGGTCAATGCGCCTAACGCCCTTGATGCCCGTATGATGGCAAAATCTGTTGTCGGTTCAAGTCTGGTTAAAACAGCCATATTTGGTGAAGATCCTAACTGGGGACGTATTTTAGCTGCTGTTGGCTATGCCGGTGTGGATGTGCCTGTGGACAACGTTGATATTATGCTTGGCGGTCTGCCAGTCATGCTAGCCTCTAGTCCTGTGACCTTTGATGATGAGGAAATGAAAGACATCATGCATGAGGATGAAGTGACCATTACGGTAGATCTTCATGCTGGACACGAAAAGGGAACCGCATGGGGGTGTGATCTCTCTTACGATTACGTTAAGATTAATGCCCTCTATCATACCTAGACTGTCTAAGGAAAAGGAGTTAACTGATGACTACTGAATATATTGTAATTAAAATTGGTGGAGTAGCCAGTAAGCAGCTAACTCCTGAGATACTGGCTAAACTGTCAGAATGGCAGCAGGCTGGTCAGAAAGTTGTTATCGTCCATGGGGGTGGTTTTGCTATTAATCAGCTGATGGAGAAGAATCATATTCCAATTCACAAGGTAAATGGTCTTCGTGTGACGAGTCAGTCAGATATGGCCTTGATTAAAGAAGCTTTGGTTGACATAGTTGGGAAAAGCTTAGCAGGTCAGTTAACACAGGCGGGTTTGCCAGCCTATCAGGTCATAGATGAGCTTCCGGACCTTGTTCATGCTGATTTTTTGGATCAAGAGACTTATGGCTTTGTGGGTGAGGTCAAAAACATCGCCAATCAGACCTTAGTAGCGCTCCTTGGTCAAGGCAAGCTACCTTTGATTCCTAGCTTGGGCTATAGTGAGCAGGGAGATTTGCTCAATATCAATGCGGATTACCTTGCTAGAGCTGTGGCAATTAGTCTAGGTGCCAAAAAACTTATCCTTATGACAGATGTCAAAGGAATTTTAGAGAATGATCAGGTTTTGGAGCATCTGAATCTTGTGGACGTTCAGGAAAAAATAGATTCAGGTGTGATTACTGGGGGCATGATTCCTAAAATTCAAAGTGCTGTTCAGACAGTTCAAGCCGGTGTCGAGCAGGTCATTATTGGTGATAACCTGACAGACGGTACCATAATCAAGGAGTAAGAGATGACAAAACTATTTTCAAACTATAAGCGGGCAGCGATTGATTTCGCTTCGGCACAGGGCAATTATTTGACAGATACAACTGGCAATACCTACTTGGATTTTTCATCAGGTATCGGGGTAACTAACCTTGGTTATCATCCCCATGTCAATCAGGCTTTGACAGATCAGGTGGGTAAGATTTTGCACCAACCTAATCTTTATCACAATCAGTTGCAAGAAGATGTTGCTAACCTTTTAATTGGTGACAAGGATTATCTGGCCTTTTTCTGTAACAGTGGTGCAGAGGCCAATGAGGCAGCTATAAAAATCGCTCGTAAGGCATCGGGTAAACAAGAAATCATTACCTTTCAAAATTCCTTCCATGGTCGAACCTTTGGATCCATGTCTGCCACTGGTCAGGATAAAATCAAACAAGGCTTTGGTGAAGGTGTGCCCCATTTTAGCTATGCTATTTTTAACGACATAGACAGTGTTAAAGCTTTAGCCAGTGACGAAACAGCGGCTATTATGTTGGAGTTGGTTCAAGGGGAATCAGGTGTTCAACCTGCTGATAAGGACTTTGTTAAGGCTTTGGCTGATTTTTGTAAGGAGACGGGTATTTATCTTATTGTAGATGAGGTTCAGACAGGACTTGGTCGTACTGGTAAGCTTTATGCTTATGAGCACTACGATATTGAACCAGATATCTTTACTCTGGCAAAAGGTTTGGCAAATGGGGTGCCAGTTGGTGCCATGCTTGCTAAGTCATCTCTTGGAGAAGCCTTCTCTTACGGAAGTCACGGCTCTACCTTTGGAGGAAATAAACTGGCTATGGCGGCGGCCAAAGCTACGCTTGAAGTTATGTTGGTCCCAGGTTTTCTAGATACTGCCCTTGAAAATGGAAACCAGCTACAAGCAAAATTGCAGGGAGCTTTATCTGATAAAGAGACGGTTACCACTGTACGTGGCTTGGGCTATATGATTGGCATTGAGACCACTGGCAATTTAGGAGAATTGGTCCAGTCGGCTCGAGATAAGGGGTTAATTGTCTTAACTGCAGGGACAAACGTGATTCGTCTTTTGCCACCAATTACCCTAAGTGATGCTGAAATTGAAAAGGGTGTAGCTATCCTATCAGAAATATTTGACTAGAACATAAAAATCACTTGATTCTTGAATCAAGTGATTTCTTTTACTCATTGTCAGTAGCAATCTCGCTGAGAAGTCCTTTAGCTGTTGTTGTTGGCAGAATACGGACACGATTAAGTGAGAGAAGACCATCCTTGGCGCTGGCTAACCCTTCGTTGGTTGTTAGTCCTAACTTGTAAGTTTTCTTAGCTAGGTCAAGTGTCGTTTGATTGTAGCGACCTGATGGGTAGGCAATGGTATTAACCTTTGTATTGAGTTTATTTTCAAGGAAGTCAATAGAATCCGTTAATTCAACCTTTTGTGTTGCCTTGTCAGTGGCTGACAAATCAGGGTGGTTAACCGTATGAGACTGGAAGCTCATGCCGTGCGCCATCATTTCTTTCATCTGCTTGACGGTAAGATTTCCAGCATTTCCCTTCTTAACAAAGCCAGTGATGACATTGTTGGTTGCCTTAGCCTTGTATTTTTTGAGAATAGGGTAGGCGATAGTATAGAAATCTTCGTTACCATCATCAAAGGTCAGCCAGACAACCTTCTTAGCAGGTAGGGCATTTTCAGTGAAGGCTTTATAGGCTTCTTCAGGCGTTAGGAAATAGTAGCCTGCATCTACCATGGCCTTGATTTGCGCTTCAAAATTGTCCGGAGCAACAATGAGGTTGGCGTTAGAAGTCTCAGACGGATCCATAACGTGTACCGCATGATACATGAGGATAGGGATTTGGACAGGTTCGTCATAGGTTTTCCATTTAGCTGTCGTCTTAGACTGACTGGTCTGAGACTGTTGTTGCTTGTTTTTCGACTGATTTGGCCGGTTAAGCATAAAGACTGCCAGTAAGCCAAGAAGGACGAGGTTTAGGATAAGTAGAAGAAGGTTCAGTTTTTTTCTGTTAGCTTTAGTTGTTTTTTTCTTTTGAGAAGTCATTGTATCCCCTTTCAAATAGGTCTAGCTATTATTCTAACAAAAATGGGATTGAAATGCACAGAATTTTCAGTAAAAAAAGAATACTTGTCTTCTTAAATGGCAACAATATTCTGTCAATTCCGATAGAAATGTGGTACAATTAAAGAAATGTATGTTTTTAAGGAGAAATCGTAAATGTCTATTAAAATTGGATTGCTTGGCTTTGGTACAGTAGCTAGCGGTATTCCTTTCCTCTTGAAGGAAAATGGTGAAAAGGTTCTTGCAGCTTCACGTGACCAACTCGAAATTGCCAAAGTTTTAGTTAAAGATGACGAGGAAAAAAATCGTCTTATCGCTGCCGGAAACGACTACAATTTTGTCACAAATGTTGACGAAATCCTTAACGATGCAGAGATTCAAATCGTTGTTGAATTGATGGGTCGTATCGAGCCAGCTCGTACCTTCATCACAAAAGCACTTGAAGCAGGTAAAAACGTTGTTTCTGCTAACAAAGACTTGATTGCTACTCATGGAAAAGAGTTGATTTCTCTTGCCCAAGATAAGGGAGTGGCTTTCTACTATGAAGCTGCCGTTGCTGGTGGTATTCCAATTTTGCGTACTTTGGCTAACTCTTTGACGTCTGACAAGGTGACACGTATTCTTGGTGTGCTTAACGGAACATCTAACTTCATGATGACTAAGATGGTTGACGAAGGTTGGTCATATGAGGACGCTCTTAAGACTGCCCAAGAACTTGGTTATGCTGAAAGTGATCCAACCAACGACGTTGAAGGTATTGACGCTGCTTATAAAGCTGTTATCCTTAGCCAATTTGGATTTGGTGCCACAATTGATTTCGACGATGTGACTCACAAGGGGATTACAAACATCTCTACTGATGATGTAGCTGTTGCTCAAGAATTGGGTTATGTCATCAAATTGGTTGGTGATGTGCGTGAAGTAGAATCAGGTATCTCAGCAGAAGTGTCACCAACATTCTTGCCAAAAAATCACCCACTTGCTAGTGTCAACGATGTCATGAATGCAGTCTTTGTTGAATCTATCGGTATCGGCGAATCAATGTACTACGGTCCAGGTGCTGGTCAAAAACCAACAGCAACATCTGTTTTGGCAGATATTATCCGTATTGCTCGTCGTCTTTCAGATGGCAATGTTGGTAAACCATTTAACGAGTTCCGTCGTGACTTGCCATTGGCTAATCCAGCAGATGTTAAGAGCAACTACTACTTTGCCCTTGATACGCCAGACGAAAAAGGTAAAATCCTTCACTTGTCTGAAATCTTCAACTCAGAAGATATTTCATTTGAACAAGTCTTGCAACAAAAAGCAAATGGCACAACAGCTCGTATCGTTGTGATTACACATGCTATGTCTAAGACACAACTCAAAGCTGTTACTGAAAAACTTGAAGCAGCAGAAGACTTCACTGTTGTCAACACATTGAAAGTTTTGTCTAACTAATTGATAAGCCCATACTGGTGCGTATAAGAAAGGTATTCAAGGAGAAAAGTCGCTGATGGCTTTCCTCCTTTTGGTGTATTATTATGAAAATTACTGTTCCAGCAACATCTGCCAATATTGGTCCAGGTTTTGACTCTGTGGGTGTTGCCGTTTCTAAATATTTGACAATCGAGGTGCTTGAACCAGCGGATGCATGGCATATTGAGCATGATTTGGGCGATATTCCTTCAGATGAAAATAACCTCCTCATTTCAACTGCCTTGCAAGTTAAGTCTGATTTGCAGCCCCATAAATTGGTGATGGCATCAGATATTCCCTTGGCGCGTGGGCTAGGTTCTTCAAGTTCTGTTATTGTTGCAGGAATCGAGTTGGCCAATCAATTGGCAAACTTGCAGCTCTCAGACGATGATAAACTTGATATTGCAACCAAGATTGAAGGTCATCCGGACAATGTTGCCCCAGCTATTTTTGGGAATCTCGTTGTAGCCTCTTATGTGGATGAACATGTTAATAGCATCGTGACAGACTTTCCAGAGTGTGCCTTTGTAGCCTTCATTCCGAGCTATGAACTTAAGACGTCTGATTCACGTGGGGTACTTCCAAGTGACCTGTCTTACAAAGAAGCTGTAGCTGCATCATCTATTGCCAACGTTGCCATTGCTGCCCTCTTTGCAGGCGATTTGGTTAAGGCGGGACATGCTATTCAAGGGGATATGTTCCACGAACGCTACCGTCAAAAATTGGTTAAAGAATTTGCGACTATTAAGGAATTGTCAGGTCAATACAGTGCTTATGCGACCTATCTTTCAGGCGCTGGCCCAACAGTTATGACCTTGACACCAAATGATCAAGCTGAGGCTCTAAAAACGGCTATCGATGGTCTTGGTTTAGATGGTGAAACCTTCATCCTATCTGTGGATAAAGCAGGTGTTGTGGTTGACTAGAAAAAATCAAGGGCTACTCTTTGGTCTAGCCACCTATATTCAATGGGGATTTTTATCCCTTTTTTGGAAGCTTTTAGCAGGTGTTTCGGCTTACAACACCTTCTCGTGGCGGATTGTTTTTACAGTGGTGACTATGCTGACTTACGCCCTAGTCGCTAAGCAAAATACACGTTTCAAAGGGGAGCTTGTGGAACTTTGGCAGGATAAGAAAGCCTTGCTTCGTATGCTACTTGCTAGTTTTCTCATAGCAGCCAACTGGTTGATTTATATCTATGCTGTGGGTCATGGTCAAGCAACGCAGGCTAGCTTGGGCTATTACATTATGCCTATTGTTTCTATCCTGTTTGCCCTCATTTTTCTTCGTGAATCTCTGAGCAGAACCATGTGGGCAGCAGTAGTATTGGCCTTTATAGGAGTACTGGTTCTTGTTGCCAATACAGGAAAACTTCCCATGGTTTCATTGGGGTTAGCTCTGAGCTTTGGTTTCTATGGTCTAATCAAAAAAGGGGTTAGGCTCTCCAGTGACGTAGCCATGCTAGTAGAAAGCGGCTTGCTACTACCTTTTGTAGCTATCTATCTCGTTTTCTTTTCTCCAGAATCATTTTCTTCCTATTCGAGCATGGAAATGTTTCTCCTAGCCATATCCGGTGTGGTGACGGCCGTTCCATTGCTTTGCTTCTCAGAAGCAGTCAAAAGGGCACCGCTTAACCTTATTGGTTTCATCCAGTATCTTAATCCTACGATTCAACTTCTCGTAGCCATCCTCATTTTTGGTGAGACGGTCAGCTTTGGAGAGTTGAAAGGCTTCCTCTTTATCTGGATGGCCATACTAGTCTTTGTAACTGGCCAAATAGTAACATTTCGTAGAAGTTCCTGATAGCTATCGGGAACTTTTTATGATGTTGTCCTAAAAATGAGCCAAGTTTATCTGACAATTTTAGAACTTTAAGATATAATAGTAGTATTAGATTAAAATAGCGGAGAATTTTATGCGAAAAATGAAAAAGCTAGCGGGCTATCTGCTTCTGCTCGCTATCCCAGTTGCCATCGCTGTAGCCTTGTTTATTTTTAACGGGTCAGGTTATCGCTTGTCAGAACAAGATGCGGCAGACATTGCTTACAAAAATGCAGGTGTCAAAACTTCTGAGATTTCTCAATCAACAGTTTCGAAAGCACGTTCTGGGCTTCACGGAAGTTATGAGATTAGTTTCACAACGTCAGACAACCATTTTGAGTATACAATTGATGGTCAGTCAGGATCTATTTTGAAACATAAGAGTGATCATCCAACAACTAAGGATGAGGATGACGCTCAAAAAGGTGAAGAACCTAAAGACGAGACTCAACCTAGTGAAAGCAAGGAAGAGGCAGCTGTATCAAAAGAGACTGCGCAAACAACAGCTCTTAACCATGCTGGCCTAGCTGAAGGTTCTGTGACAAACTTGAAAACGGAATTGAAGACTGAAGGAGACGGTAAGGTCTACAATATCAGCTTTGACTATGCTGCTAGCGGTCTACGTTATAAATACGCGGTAAATGCTGATTCGGGAGCTATCGTAGCCTATACGACTGAGTATCTCACAGGGGCTGCGACTCCTGCTCAGTAGGTCTCAGATAGAGTGAAAGCTCTCCTTATTATTAAGGAAAATCCTTGCAATTTCTCTGAAATGGTGTAAACTTAAAGTGAAAACGGTAACAGTAGCTGTAGATGTTGCTGTAGAATCAAGGAGGCTTTGACCATGAAAGAATTCCAAGCATTTAAAGACACGCTTAGTAATAAGGCTCTCAAAGCCATTTACGAAGAAAGTAAATTGGAAGTCCAAGACGAAACAACTGAAGGTACGGAAGCCTTCTCAGTTGCCTTGTCAACCCAAATGGCTATCAATCTACTCGAAAGCTATGAAAAATGGCTAAAAGAAGAAAGAGCTAAGGAAGAAAAATAAGATGAAATCCTTGTCGGAAGACAGGGATTTTTCTTGTGAGGACACATTTTTCTATCTTCCTTTCACACGATAGGTTCGGAGTTTAGAAGTTCTCCTATAAGCTTCATGATCACATTATTAGTCCAATCGAGATTTGATATCTTTTGGGTTTCTTATCTCAATGTCTCCTTACAATTTCATTTGTCTTGGTCTTAAAATTGTGATAAAATAAGACCATTCAGAGGTGCTTTGAAGCCCATTTGTCACAGGAAGCGGTGGTACTGAGAAATCCGCACAAATGTCAAAGCTGGTTGCTGATGGTCAAATTGAATCAAGAAAGCTGTGAGTGGTTGCCACTCAAAATTGGGTGGTACCGCGGATACACATTCGTCCCTGTCATAGTTATGGCAGGGATTTTCTATACCTTTTAAAGAACCAAGACCGAAGGTCACAGGTGAATTTAGAGATATCGATGCAGACGGAGCGCAAGCGAGGTCTACGTTCCTATTAAAGGAGGGTGACATGAAGCAATCTTTTGAGACTAGTAAATTGTATTATGGTTTTCCTATTTTTATCTTGGGTTACCAGGACCAGACACATGGCTATAATGTGACGACTTGTAGTTCTTCCTATAGTCTAGGAGATTGGCTAGTCATCGGGGTCGGTAGCGAGGAAAATGCGGCAGACCAGATTAAACATTATCAGAAGTTCACTGTGAATATTCCTGATGAAAGTTTCATGCTGGAGATGGAGCAGGCTGGGTTTATTAGTTACCGTGAAAAGATTGCTAAACTTGGCTTAGATTTTCAACCTTCTAAACTGACACAAGCGCCTATCTTGGATGCCTGCCCAGTTGTTCTGGATTGCGAAGTTGACAGAATTATTGAGGAAGATGGTATCTGCCATATCTTTGCTAAGATTTTAGACCGCCTTGCTGATTCTGATTTGCTAGATGACAAGGGCCATTTCCGTAACGATTCTTTTGCACCGACTTACTTTATGGGTGATGGTCATAAGCGTGTCTATCGCTATCTGGATAATCGAGTGGACCCCATGGGAAGCTTCATTAAGAAAGCGAGGAAGAAGGATGACAAGAGTTGAATTGCCAGAGCGAATTGAAACGGAGCGTTTGATCTTGCGAGTCCGTACAGTGGGAGATGCTGAGGATATTTATGCCTATGCAAGTCTCCCGGAAGTCTCCTATCCAGCAGGCTTTCCACCCGTCCAGACCTTGGAAGACGAGATTTATTACCTAGAACATCTCCTTCCTGAGCGTAATCAAAAGGACAATCTCCCAGCTGGTTATGGGATTGTGGCGAAAGGGACTGATAAAGTCATTGGTTCTGTTGACTTCAACCATCGCCACGAAGATGATGTGCTGGAGATTGGCTATACCTTGCACCCAGACTATTGGGGCCATGGTTATGTGCCAGAAGCCGCGCGTGCTTTGATTGACCTAGCTTTTAAGGAGTTGGGCATTCACAAGATTGAACTTGTTTGTTACAGCTATAATCTCCAAAGTCAACGAGTCGCTGAAAAACTCGGCTTCACCCTTGAAGCTCGCATCCGAGATCGCAAAGATGCTCAAGGCAAGCGCTGTGACAGACTGATATATGGGTTGCTGAAGAGTGAGTGGGGTGACTTTGTTAGGGGGAATTATAATGGAAATTGATGGAATTTTTACAATAGTAGTGGGAGTTGCTGCACTTCTGAGTCCAATCATTGTAGCGATACAAACTTCGAAGCAAACAAAAAAAGAACTAATTATAAATTCAAGATTTGAATGGATAAAAAGTACAAAAAAAATTCTTGATGATTATGTCAAAAAGCTACATGAGTATAGTGCCTCAGAAGAAGTTGATTTAAATTTAATAAATGAAGTTATTGAGTTAAAGACGAAATTAGAATTACAATTTAAGCCTTATGAAATTAGAGAAAAAAATATTGAAATTAACGATACTACTACTGATTCTGATAATTTTGAAAATGTAAAAGCTTATATAGAAAAGACATACAAAGAAAATAGAAGAATAATGAGTAATGATGATTTAGAAGCCTTATTATTGGATTTTCTAAATGTTTCACAAATAATCTTAGAAGAGTCTTATAAAAATAAAGTTATTTATAGAGGGGAAGTTAATTTTCTTATAGATGAAATCGTCCTATTACAAATAGGAATTCAAAAAAATGAATGGGATAGAATTAATTTGATTGAAAAATCTTTTTTTAATAATTTTTTTGAAGAGGTGAATAATATGTATAAAAAATTAATAAATAAAAGAGTTAAGAATTATACAGAAGTTACATTAAAAAATGTTAATCATGTGATAAAGAAATATATTGAAAAATCTAAAAACAACCATGATGCTGAAAAATCGGAAACTACTAGAAGTGAAAGAAAAACTTCCGATGGTACCCAGAATAAAGTTCTACCAACAGATGGTTTTGACTTCACTTTTGAAGATGATGATACTGTTCCCAAATATATGAATAGAAAACTTAAAGAAATGATGGATAAAGATTTTGAGTTTAAAGAATTATATGGGAAAAGAGGACATAAGTATCTTGTGAAATCTACAACTGAAGATGCAAGTGTGGGTTTTGCACGTTTCCGAGATTTTATTGATAAAAATGGAGATAAATGGTTCTATGATGTCAATTTAACACCAGATGAGTCAGTAGTGGTTATACAAAATATATTTAATAAAAAAGAAGTATTAACAAAAGATTGAAATTGTTTTACTGAAAGATATAGGAGGAGAACACACATGTCTAAAGAACTTTCACCTAAATACAATCCAGCCGAGGTTGAGGCTGGTCGTTACCAAAAATGGCTTGATGAAGATGTTTTCAAGCCTTCAGGCGATAAAAAGGCTAAGCCTTATTCAATCGTTATTCCACCACCAAACGTAACAGGTAAACTTCACCTTGGTCACGCTTGGGATACAACTCTTCAAGATATCATCATCCGTCAAAAACGTATGCAAGGTTTCGATACGCTTTGGCTTCCTGGTATGGACCACGCAGGTATTGCCACTCAAGCTAAGGTTGAAGCGCGTTTGGCTGAAGACGGCATTTCTCGTTATGACCTGGGTCGTGAAAAATTCCTTGATAAAGTTTGGGAATGGAAAGACGAGTATGCCTCAACTATCAAGCAACAATGGGGTAAGATGGGACTCTCTGTAGACTACTCTCGTGAGCGTTTCACTCTTGATGAAGGTTTGTCAAAAGCCGTTCGCAAGGTCTTTGTAGAGCTCTACAAAAAAGGTTGGATTTACCGTGGTGAATTCATCATCAACTGGGATCCCAAAGCCCGTACAGCCCTCTCTGATATCGAGGTTATTCACAAGGATGTGGAAGGTGCCTTCTACCACATGAACTACATGTTGGAAGATGGTTCACGTGCCCTTGAAGTGGCAACAACACGTCCTGAAACTATGTTTGGAGATACTGCCGTAGCCGTTAATCCAAATGACGATCGTTATAAAGACTTGATTGGTAAAAATGTTATCTTGCCAATCTTGAACAAGCCAATCCCAATCGTTGGTGATGAACACGCAGACCCTGAGTTTGGTACTGGTGTGGTTAAAATCACACCTGCCCATGACCCTAATGACTTCTTGGTTGGTCAACGTCATAACTTGCCACAAGTCAATGTCATGAACGATGATGGTACCATGAATGAATTGGCTGGTGAATTCAACGGCATGGACCGCTTTGAAGCTCGTAAGGCTGTTGTTAAGAAATTGGAAGAAATCGGTGCCCTTGTTGAAATTGAGAAAATGACTCACTCAGTTGGTCACTCAGAGCGTACAGGTGTGCCTGTTGAGCCACGTTTGTCTACACAATGGTTCGTGAAGATGGACCAATTGGCGAAAAATGCCATCGCAAACCAAGACACAGACGACAAGGTTGATTTCTACCCACCTCGTTTCAACGATACCTTCCTTCAATGGATGGAAAATGTCCATGATTGGGTAATCTCTCGTCAGCTCTGGTGGGGTCACCAAATCCCTGCTTGGTACAATGCTGAGGGCGAAATGTACGTCGGTGAAGAAGCTCCAGAAGGTGACGGATGGAAACAAGATGAAGACGTCTTGGACACTTGGTTCAGTTCTGCCCTTTGGCCATTCTCAACTATGGGTTGGCCTGATGTGGAAGCAGAAGACTTTAAACGTTACTTCCCAACTTCAACCCTAGTAACAGGTTACGACATCATCTTCTTCTGGGTGTCTCGTATGATCTTCCAATCATTGGAATTCACTGGTCGTCAGCCATTCCAAAACGTCCTTATCCATGGTCTCATCCGTGACGAGCAAGGACGTAAGATGTCTAAATCACTCGGTAACGGTATTGACCCAATGGATGTTATCGAGAAATATGGTGCCGATGCCCTTCGTTGGTTCCTTTCAAACGGTTCTGCACCAGGTCAAGACGTGCGCTTCTCTTATGAGAAAATGGATGCGTCTTGGAACTTCATTAATAAGATTTGGAACATCTCTCGCTATATCCTTATGAACAATGAAGGTTTGACCTTGGATGCGGCGCGTGAAAATGTAGCTAAAGTGGCTGCTGGTCAAGCAGGAAACGTTACAGATCGTTGGATTCTCCATAACCTCAATGAAACTATTGGAAAAGTCACTGAAAACTTTGATAAGTTTGAATTCGGTGTAGCTGGTCATATCCTCTACAACTTCATCTGGGATGAGTTTGCGGACTGGTATGTTGAGTTGACTAAGGAAGTGCTTTACAGCGACAATGAGGACGAAAAAGTCATCACTCGTTCTGTCCTTCTTTATACTTTGGATCAAATCTTGCGTCTCCTTCACCCAATCATGCCATTCGTTACTGAAGAAATCTACGGCCAAATCTCTGAAGGAACTATCGTGACGGCTGAATACCCAGTGGTTCGCCCAGAATTTGAAAATGAAGAAGCGGCAGCTGGCGTTGAAGCTCTTAAAGACGTGATTCGTTCAGTCCGTAACTCACGTGCAGAAGTGAACGTAGCGCCAAGTAAACCAATCACTATCTTGATCAAGACAAGCGACAGCAAGCTCGATGCTTTCTTTAATGATAATGTCAACTACATCAAACGCTTCACAAACCCAGAACATTTGGAAATTGCAGCAGATGTCGAAGTGCCTGACTTGGTTATGTCAAGCATCATCACAGGCGCAGAAATCTACTTACCACTCGCTGACCTTCTCAATGTTGAAGAAGAATTGGCTCGTCTTGAAAAAGAATTAGCCAAATGGCAAAAAGAACTCGACATGGTTGGTAAAAAACTTAGCAACGAACGCTTCGTAGCCAATGCCAAACCAGAAGTCGTCCAAAAAGAACGCGACA
>NZ_LSIZ01000113.1:0-399 GCF_001556505.1 Streptococcus sp. CCH8-H5
TTAAAGCTGGCTTCACTAAGTCACTTGGCGATGCAGAAAACACTCAAGTTATCGACACAACTAAATTCGCCTTCGGACGTTACTACAAGTTCGATATTCCAACAACAGTGAAAGCAGATGTGGCAGCTGGTGTAGATATCGAAAATACTGCGGCTCAAGTAGTTAACTACTACAACCCAACTTCTAAGACAGTTGAAAAACCAAGCAAACCAACTGAAAAACGTGTCAACAGCGTACCAGTATCAGTAGAATTCAACTTCACTAAACGCTTGGAAGGCCGTGAGCTTAAGGCTAACGAATTCAGCTTCGTCCTTAAAGATTCAACAGGTAAAGTTGTTGAAACAGTAAGCAACGATGCAGATGGAAACGTTAAGTTCTCAGCTATCGAATTCAAGAAAG
>NZ_LSIZ01000114.1:0-297 GCF_001556505.1 Streptococcus sp. CCH8-H5
GATTCTGGAAGACTTGGTTTATCCGCTGGTTTAGCAACTGGTTTAACTTCTGGTTGACTTGCTGGCTTAGAGTCTGCCTTGGCTGCTGCAATATCAACATAACGACGAGCACCACTTGTTGTCACGTATGAAAGCCATTGACGACCATCGGCTGTCAAAACCTTGTCGTAGTTAACGCTCATACCCTTATCATAGTAGGCCAACTCTGGGCTTGAAACCTTAGCTTCTGCCTTAATTGACGTACGACCTGTGAAGGTATAAGTGCCTGATTCTGGAAGACTTGGTTTATCCGCTGGT
>NZ_LSIZ01000115.1:0-291 GCF_001556505.1 Streptococcus sp. CCH8-H5
CAGCACCACCTTTGCTAGCTGACCCGTCTAGCGGGTCTCTTTAAGATTACTTTCTCTTATTCTTCTCACCTGTAAACGGATCATACTCCTCAAATAGACTTAGCTGATCTGCTATCACGTCTTCTTGTAATTGATTACGAATATATTCTTCAATTCGCTTCTGATTTCGTCCAACCGTATCAACATAAAACCCTCGACACCAAAATTTGCGATTCCCATATTTATACTTTAAATTAGCGTGTCGATCAAATATCATTAAGCTACTTTTGCCCTTTAAATATCCCATAAATG
>NZ_LSIZ01000116.1:0-409 GCF_001556505.1 Streptococcus sp. CCH8-H5
AACAGATTTGTGGCCGCTATCAGCTTGAACAAAAGCCAATGGTAGCTTTTAAAACTATCTATAACTGGCTCTATGCTGGTTTAATTGATCTGGATTTAAGCGTCCTTCGTCGTAAAGGAAAAACTCGACAACCCAAAGAAACACGTGGAACATTTAGGATTGGTACGTCGATTGCCAAACGTCCTAAAGAGGTCAGGAATCGTGAGACCTTTGGTCACTGGGAACTTGATACTGTAGTGTCTTCCAGAGGCAAAAGCAAGGGCTGTTTAGCGACCTTCCTAGAGCGAAAAACGCGCTTTTACTTAGTTTTCAAGATCCCAGATAGAACAGCCAAATCCATGTTTTCAGCCATCGAACAACTTTGTAAGCTATTTCCAAAAGAGGCTCTTAAAACCTTCACTTCAGACAG
>NZ_LSIZ01000117.1:0-3624 GCF_001556505.1 Streptococcus sp. CCH8-H5
AAGTTAAAAAACATTGGGTAACTATTGCAGTGACAGGACTTGCTTTGGGATTGAGCTTTGCAGGCCTTAGCTACGCTTCAGCTGAAGAACAGCCTACCCCTGTTAATGAAGCAACTGTTGAAGCCATCATCAAAGAAGGTGCTGTTGACGTTGAAGCTCCTGCAACTAGTGAAGCCACAACTAAACTTGCAGAAAACACACCTACTACCGCTTCGAGCGAAGCAACCACAGTGTCAGAAGCACCAGTGGCCAGCTCTGAAGTAGCCTCAACAGAAACAGTTTCTGAAAAACCAAGCTCTGAAGTGACAAGCGCAGCTAGTTCGGAAGCAGCTAATTCTGAAATTATTCATTCTGAGGTAAGTGCAACAAATACACCTACAAACAACGAAAACCTCATCATAAGCACTTCTCCTGATAAAACAACTTTAGATACCTCACAAAAAGATGGTGATTTCACCATCACTGTTGAAGCGGAAGGTATCACAAAAAAGACAGATAAAAGAGAAAGTTTCGTTTCAGATGCAAATGGTGTTACCTATTATGTAGATGCAAAAGGGCAGCTGGTTACTGGACCAAGAGACATCAACGGTTTCCATTATTACTTTAACGATGACGGCACTATGGTAAAAGGGCAGCTTAGGAAAGTTGACGACAAACTGCACTTTTACGATGAAAACGATGGCAAGCTAGTAACAGACCGTTTTATTACATTCAAAGACAACCACTATATTCCAGAAGAAAACTATAGTAAAGTTGTTTACTTCAATGAACCTGCTTATATCGAACCAAACTATTATGTAATGCCTGGATTAGAACGTTACTATTTTGATAAAAATGGTAACACACTTGAGAAAGGTCGTCAGACAATTTTAGGTAACGACTATTACATCTATGACAATGGTCAAGTTGCTGTTCATAGACTAATGGAATTAGATCACAAACGCTACTACTTTGACGACAAAGGGGCCTTAGTCAAAAATAAACAATATCCTATCATCGAAAAGGGTCTATGGAAGTCTATGCCATATGTATTTTATTCAGACAACGATGGGGTGGCACATTATCTCAATAAACAACTAAACATTGTGACTTATCCGTTCCCAACTTACTATACTCTTCCTTCAGAAAATAATAGAGACTATCCAAAAAATCAATTTATGATGGACTACGAAGGTCGTTGGTATTACTTCAACAAAGACGGATTTCCTATCACTGGACCTAAAACTATTGATGGCTTTGAACTCTACTTCCATGAATCATCTCGTCCAGAAGGACATCAAGCTAAAGGCGAATTCATTAATATTGATAATAAAATTTACTACTTTGACAAAGACAATGGTCGTAAAGTCAAGGATACATCTTTTGAGTTAAACGGTATCCATTATATCGCAGATAAAGAAGGGAACATCACTATCCAAGGTGATTCTAGATTCCATAACCAATATGTCAGCGATGATAAAGGCAACTGGTATTACTACAACGCCGATGGCAATAAACTCATTGGCGAACAAAACATTGATAACGTCAAAGTTTACTTTAAGGACAGTGGAGTCCAAGTTAAAGGACACTTCGCTCCGAATGGACACTTCTATGACAAGGATAGTGGTGAACTTGTTACCAATGCTTATGTAGAAGACAATGGGAACTGGTACTATGTCGATGAAAATGGTCAAAAACTCATTGGAAACCAAATTGTTGATAGTTATCATGTTTGTTTTGACAGTGATGGTCGTCAACTAAAAGGTGAGGCTAGCTACTCAAATTCAGGTCTACCAAAACATTACTATGATTTGCATAATGGACAAATGGTTATCAACTCTCTTATTCAAATCGATGGTAAGACCTATAAAGCTGATAATGAAGGTAAACTCTCTGAAGTACCATATGCTTTAAACTATCGCAACCAAATTGTTACCGACGAATTTGAAAACAGCTATTATTATGACTACCAAGGAATGATGGTTAAAAATCAATACGTTACTATCTATCACCTAGAGAATGACTATCTTAACCCTAAAATTAGAAAAGTCACCTATTATGCAGGATATGACGGAAAATTCCTTCACGGTCACCAAACAATAAATGGTGTTGCTACTTATTTCAATGCCTATGGTGAACAAATCAAAGACCAGTTCGCAGACGATGGTTACTATTATGATAAAGATACCGGTGCTCGTGTTAATTTAGGTGTCAACCGATCAGTTATGATAAATGGTAAATGGTATTATGTTGACCAAAACGGAAAGCAATCTAAAGGAGAGTTTATTAAACAAGGAGGAAACAAATACTACTACGATAAAAATAATGGTGAGCGTGTCATTGGAACACTTTTTGAAGTGAACGATAAACTTTATATTTCAGATCAAGAAGGTGTCATTACTGAAAAGAAAGATGATATCAAAAAAAATGGACTGTTCTATGATGACTACCACAATATCCATTATATGAATGATAATGGTCATCTAGCTAGGAACTTATACGTTCCTTCTAACCACAATGGATTTAGCGATGATACAAAACCATTTTACTATTTTGGTTCCGAAGGAATCGCTTTAAAAGGGGAGCATACTATTAATGGTGAAACAGTATTCTTCGATGAAAATGGAGAGCAAGTAAAAGGAGGTTTCGCAAAAAACGGTAAATATTACGATAAACATACAGGTAACTTAGCAAGAAATACTTTCAGAGAACGTACTGTAAGAATCGCTCGTGAATGGCGTGCTAATGGTATCTCAACTACATTCCGCTACTACCTAGATAATAGTGGCTACAAGGTGTCAGGTTATCAGACTATTAACGGTGAGGACTACTACTTCTACCCTGATGGACCACAGTTAAAAGGGGATTTCGCACCAGATGGTAGATATCACGATAAGGACACCGGAGCTTTAGTCACAAAACGTTATGTTCAAATAAAACCTTGGCATTTTATCACCGACCTAGGTAATGAGCCTATCGACCATAATTATGTTCAAGTATTTCAATTCGATAGATACCCTAGTCTAGCAGACACCTCAACTGGTGCAATTACTAGATATTTTGGTAAAAAATATTCTAATAGTTGGTACTACGTCGATGAAAATAGTCAAAAGGTAACTGGACACAAAACTATCGATAATGTGAAGGGTTACTTTGATAAAGATGGTAAACAAGCTAAAGGTATTGTTGCTGATGATGGTTATTACTATGACAAGAATACTGGTGAACTTGTTGACTTAGGACGTGACAAATTCGTTGACGTTGACGGTAATCGTTACTATGTTGGTAGTGATGGTAAATGTTACAAGGGAGAACAAAAGATTGGAGATGATTACTACTATTTCCACGATGATGGTAGACTAGGCTACGACGAATTGCGAACAATTTGGGCGGGAAATGACTACTACTACCATTATTATTACCCAAAAACTGGAAAACGTGCTAAAAATGTTGACATTACTTTTAACCACTCAATTCGTTACAAGGTGAAAGCTGAGCTTGTTCATTTCGATGAAAACGGTGATGGAAGGGTTATTAAATATATTTACGAATAATATTTATTTCACACATATAATTCCAATTTGTCTTTCAATGAAAGGAGAATTATCATGGAAAAGAAAGTACATTTTAAACTTCACAAAGTTA
>NZ_LSIZ01000118.1:0-1502 GCF_001556505.1 Streptococcus sp. CCH8-H5
TTTATTCACTAGCTTGCTCCCATTGTTTAGAGAGGTAGCGAGAGTAGCTAGAGATGGCAAAGTTGACCACGAAATAGGCTAAAGCCACAATACCGTATAAGGTAAAGATTTGGCTTGGTTCGTAGTAACCACCCATCAAAATCTGACTCTTACCAAATAATTCCTGTAAGGCGATAACAGAGTAAAGGAAAGAAGTATCCTTGATAACCGTTACGAATTGAGAAATGATAGATGGTAACATCTTACGAATAGCTTGTGGGAAGATGATGTAAATAAAGATTTGTCTGTTGTTAAACCCTTGAGACAAGCCGGCTTCCGTTTGGCCATGGTCGATAGAGTTCAGTCCCCCACGAATGATTTCCGCCAAGGCCGCTGAAGTGAAGACCGTGAAAGAGGTAATTCCTGCCGCTGTAGACTTAAGCTGGAAGACCAAGAAGATAATGAAAATCCAAAGCAAGTTAGGAACGTTACGAACGAACTCAACGTAGATAGAAGCTATCCAACGAAGAATAGGATTCTTTCCGTTACGCATAACCGCCAGAATAGTTCCGAACAAGGTAGACAGCACAATGATGAAGAAAGACAAGTAAAGGGTCGTCCACATCCCTTGTGCCAAGAATTTAAGGTTAGTAGCTGATAAAACTTCTGACATAGTGGACCTCCTTAGTAAGCTTTCTTATTCTCTTCTTCTTTACGACGTGCCCAAGTAGCTAGAGGGAAACACATGATAAAGTAGAGGAAGGCAGCTCCGGCAAAGGCCGGCACATAGTTAGTGGTATCATAAGCCCAAGCCTTAGCCGTGAACATGATATCAGCCCCAGAAATAATGGCAACTGTAGAAGTATTCTTAATCAAGTTAACCACTTGGTTGGTCAATGGCGGCAAGATAGTACGGACTGCTTGAGGCAAGATGATGATACGCATGGTATCAGCGTAGGTGAAACCTTGAGATAAAGCCGCTTCGGTTTGACCTTTAGGAACCGCCTCGATACCTGTACGAATAATTTCAGAGATATAGGCTCCTGTGTAGACCCCTACACAAAGGATAGCCGTCAATGAAATTGGAATCATGACATGACCATCAGTCAAGATTGAAATTCCATAGAAGACAACCACGAATTGTACGAGCAAGGGTGTATTCTGGAAGATTTCGACATAAACACGTGAGATGCCACGAAGGACCTTGTTATGAGTCGAACTCATAGCCCCAAAGATGAGCCCAAGAAGAAGGGCTACAATCAAGGCACCAATTGAAATACCAAGGGTATAGAAGAAACCTTTGGCAAATTGCCCAAAGTTAGCGAAGAAAGCAGCCCAACGTTCAAGAGCGAAAGGACTAGCCGTTTCAGTTAAAAGATACATAAATTCAGGACTCCTTTCTATTTATCTTCAGCCTTAGCTGGTTTCAAGTGATACTTATCGTAGAGTTTTTGAAGGCTACCATCTTTTTGCCATTTAGCAATCAAATCGTTGGTATAATCAATCAACTCTTGGTTAGACTT
>NZ_LSIZ01000119.1:0-517 GCF_001556505.1 Streptococcus sp. CCH8-H5
TGTAGTTGGTGGTGTCACTGGTGGAACCACTGGTGTTGGAGGAGTCGGTGGTGTTGGAGGCGTAGTTGGTGGTGTAGTAGGAGGTGTGTTTGGTGGAGTTGTTGGTGGTGTATATGGTGGGATAACAGTGTTGTTAAACTCAGTATCTTCTGGCAATTGAGAAATTGCTGTCAAGACTTTACCGTCTTTAGTTACTGAAACAACGACTGTAGCTACCATCTTATCGTAGGAAACAGTTGCATCGTTACCTTGTACTTCTTCTACTGTGTAGACGTGATTACCTTCTTCACCACGTTTGTACTCAAGTGCTGAGAACTTGATCTTACCGTTAGCATCATTGCTTACAGTTTCGATCACATTACCCTTGCTATCTTTAAGTACGAAGCTAAACTCACCAGCTTTAAGTTGACGACCTTCAAGTTTCTTAGTGAATTCAAACTCAACCTTAGTTGGGATATTGACTACACGTTTTTCTGTTGGTTTTTCTGGTTTTTCAACAGATTTCTTAGTTGGGTCG
>NZ_LSIZ01000012.1:0-1713 GCF_001556505.1 Streptococcus sp. CCH8-H5
GTAGCTAAAGCTTCTAGGATTTACGAGAAGTTTCCAGATTCAGAAGACGTAGCATTCCAATATGCAATCACACTATATAATCTAGCAAGCAGCCAGGAAAGCCCAGATGACTTAAAGGTAACGGTAGGTAAAATTCATGATATTTACGAGAAGTTTTCAAATTCAGAATTCGTAGCATATGTATATGCAAATGTATTAGTTGATTTAGAAAGTATACAGGACACTGAACAGGATTTAATGAAAACTTTTGATAAAGTAATTGAAATTTACAAAAAGTTTTCTAATAAGGCAAATATAAGGGATTTATTAGCAGATCTAATCTCTGAAGATATTATAGGTAATATTTTTTATTCTAATGATAATCTAGATTCGTTTAATAGTGATGTAGTGCCAGTTATTAATAAAATGTTTAATACTATCATTGAATTAGATGGTTTAAAACTTCCAGGATATGCTCCTTTAATAAAATTATTAAAACATTTAGAAGATTCTGACAAAGAACAACTACTTAGAATATACTGGTTAGTACAAAAAATTAAGTACCAATTATCTATTAAAGATTTATCAGAAAAAAATTTGGACACTATACTTCAGGAGATGTTTTACAATTACTCTTAAAACAAAGTAGCGATAATAAAGGAAAGTATTCTATTGAGGGGCGGACACGTTTAGGAAATGTTAAGTATATGAATGATCCTGAGGAAGGGACTATCTTAGATAAATATCTAGGTATAAGTGAATCAGATAATTTAGAAGATTCTTTAAAACCTAGTCCTTGGTTTTTGATGAGTTTAACAACTAAAATTGACAATTTATCCATGTGGTCACAGTACGGTGATAGTGCGGAAGGTGTTTGCCTAGTATTAAAAACAGATAGTTTTAAAGTATATCAGTCTATGGCTGAAACAGAATGGATGGGTAAATATGCAATCTTGGAGAAAAAATTGACATCTACAAAATATGAGGAAACAAATGCTTCTTATAAAAAAGACTATCTTTATCGAATCTGTTACCTTGATGAAAAATCATTAATTAATGGTAATTTAAATGTGGTTAAAGAAAGTAATAATAATTTGTTAGATGATGAAGAAATAACATCTATAAACAAAAGCTTAGGAGAACTTAATGGTATTTTGGATAACATAAAAGAAAATGCATCACTGTACAGTACTATCAATAAGTGCCTCGAGGAAATACGTTATCTTTTTAAAGTATCAGACTATAGCTATGAATCTGAACTACGTATTTTGAAATATGCTGAGTTAGATTCAGGTAATAAAGATATAAAGATTGATGATGAGAGTGGTCCAGTTGCGAAGCTTTATTTAGAACGAGATATGCCCATTCAATTAGAACAAGTTATTTTCGGACCTAAATTTTCCAACCCAGAGTATGTGACTCCGTTGCTCCATTTTCTTGATAAAAACATTGAATTAAAACGTTCTAAAATAAAATTTAAATAGACGATTATATAGGTTGAGACAAGAAGAAATTAATTTTGCCAAAATCAAAAGAGAATATAGTTATTAAACTTTCATAGTCTTGATTAATAGTAGAAAAGGACCTGGTACTGTAAAGTACTAGGTCCTTCATTGTCTCTCGAAAACCACTAGCTGTGCTACTGGTTCCGAAAAACGACTCTATAATTTCTGTAGTGGGTAAAACCACTGTAGAGATTATAGAGCTTTTTGAGTATACACAAAAAGTCCCATA
>NZ_LSIZ01000120.1:0-54835 GCF_001556505.1 Streptococcus sp. CCH8-H5
TTCGACAAACCTCATTGAGTCTCTTAACAAAGAAATCAAACGTCAAACGAAAAAGAAGGTTCTTTTTCCTAACGAGGAGGCTCTGGAACGTTACTTAGTTACTTTGTTTGAAGATTATAATTTCAAGCAAAGTCAACGAATCCATAAAGGGTTTGGACAATGTTCTGACACACTTGAAAGCTTATTTGATTAGCACTCTATAACTCTACTTGAGTGTTTACACAAAATTATTGACAGTATCATAAAGTCGAAATCAACCTCTGATTCCAATTGGCGAAGAAAGTGATCTTCTGGGACCAATTCGTCTATCGTATAGAAGCCATATTGGCAGCGATGATAATCAGGTTTTTCTTTGTGAAACATAGCTAGCACCTCACAACTTTTCTTACCTCTATTATACAACTTTACAAAAAGAAAAGCCCTTAGAAAAGTGTCTTCTAAGGACTTTGTCTTCAATCCGAACCTCCCCTAAGGGAGGCTGCGTTTAGTTTTAGGCTGCTGCTTTGATAGTTTACAGGATTTGATTTTCTATCCTACTTGAGCTACTTAGAAAATCTGAATGGTAGAACCTTTCTCAATTACTACTGCTTGGTCTGCTGCAACATGGAGAGTGCCCGGCAGACTGCCCTCTTTTGAACCATCAAAAGAAATAGTGATATGGCCCAGTCCAGTTAAATTTTTTTCTACTACATTTCCCACGGCAGTAATCGAATATTCCTGATTATCTACCACCAGCTTGCCGCCTTCTAGTATTGAACCTAGCAGATTTTTGTTATCAATCTTAAAACAATACTCTGCTAAGTCTCCCGGAGCTTCTTCTCCAAATAAAATGAGCATATTAGCGTCTTGAATCATATTCTGAGCTTCAGGTCCCACTTGAATTACTTTAGCTTCAAAAATTTTCTTCATCTAATTCCGATCCATCCTTTCTCTAATCTTTCATGTTCCTAATAGATAAGTTTAAGATACTATTTTTTATATGTGTGCACAACCTAACCATGCTCTACTGATAAAGACCAATACTAGCGACCCAAGCTACTAAGACCCGAGGAACACCATTGAGAAAACGTGAATAGAGAACAGAAGGGACACCAACCTCAACAGTTTCAGCTTTCGCCTCAGATAGCCCAAGTGCTACAGGAATGAAATCACAGCCATTTTGAGTGTTGATAGCAAATATAGCTGGCAGAGCCATTTGAGGCGGAATATTTCCTTTTCCGATTTCGACTCCAATTAAGGTTCCGATAATCTGACTGATAACAGCTCCAGGGCCCAACAAAGGAGATAAGAATGGCAAGGAACAGATAAAGCCAATCAAAATGAGTCCCCAAATGTTCCCAGCTAGAGGAACCATTAGTTTTGCCAGCCAATTTCCAACACCAGAACCCTGAATAACCCCAATTAGTAAAGAAACAAAGGCCATGAAAGGAATAATAGTATTGAGCATTGTTTGGATGGCTTCACGAGCAGCCTGGTTGAAAGTCGCAACAACCTTACCAGCCCCCATCCCAATTCTTGCTACAATACTTGTTTCTGCTTTTTGTTCTGTGATTTTTTTACTAGTATCGTAAGTTGGTTTTTCAGTAACCACCGTTGTCGCTTTTTCATCTTCATTAGCAGCGGAAATTTGATCAAGACCAACTGCTGATACATAGATTTCCTCTGTAATATACTGAGCTAGAGGTCCGCTTTTACCTGTAGCGACAATATTGATCGTCGGAATCCCCTTCTTAGGATAGATTCCACAGCGAAGAGTTCCGCCACAATCTACAATTGCCAAAGCAATTTCCTCATCAGGAATAGATGTTTTAAATCCATTAACAGCTTCCATACCTGTCAAATCAGCAATTTTATCCACAATATCTGGCTTTTCTCCGCCGCCAGTGATATAGATAAATTTATGCTTTGCCTCACTAGGAGTAATGACCAAAGGTCCTCCGAAACCGCCATTTCCTTTAACAACTTTTATACTCTTATATGACATAAATTCACTCTTTCTATCAATCAAATGTTTTACTCAAGGTAACCCCTTGCTGTTTCGCAACATAAGCAGTTGTAAAATCTGTTACCCAGCCACCTACAAAGTTCATGACAATCCCAACAAGCATGTAACGAATGGCTAAGTCCATTTGACTCAAGCCTAAAGTTTGAATCCCTGTCGCGATTCCCATCCATACAAACAATTCCCCAGGATTGATATGCGGAAATACACCATTTGAAGTGTGGCAGAACTGCATCTGAGCTGCTACAAAACTAGGTTTATAATATTCTGGTAAAAAACGTCCCATACTGATTGACATCGGGTTCCCCAGCATAAAGGCTGAAATGAAAGGTAAAATCATATACCGGCTAACAGGATTTTTGGCAGAAATCTTAGCCAGGGAATTGACCTTCTCTTCTCCCAAGAAAGCGATAAGGGTATTCATTGCAATCAATAGCATTAGGACAAGCGGTACAATATTTGTCATCCAGCTAATAAAGGTTTCTCCACCTAATTGGAAGAGTTTCATAAAATTCTCTGCAAATTTTGTAATGTGATTCATAAGGAACCCCTTTTCTTATTTTTTTTTAATAACTGTTTAATAGATAATTGTAAGTAATTCGCATAAAAGCCAAATCCCAAAAAAGAATCAGATGAACTTGTCTCTTTCTCAATACCTGCCTCATGCAAAAGATAGACTTTTCTAGCATCTTCTATGGCTGATTGCATCAACTTATTTTCTTTTCTCACAAGAGGATTATACTTGTCAAAATAATGGATGTCTTCTCCAACATAATCGTCCATATTTTGAAAACGCGCTAAGATTGTGACTCCTTGCATTTTGCTAGCTTTAAGAACCCGACCGTTTTCATCAACCGCGAACATGACAATCGTACCGGATTTGATTCTTCCGGACTTCCTGCCAATCGCTACGCGACCCAGTTTTCGGAGCATCGTATAGGTCTTATTGAAGTCTTTGAGTTGCTGCCAGCCGAGGAACATTTGAAATATATAAGCTGCCATTACAAATACGGCGAAAATTATTAGCGAATTCATTAAAATACTCCTTTGCTCTTAGAAAATGATAGAAACTCTGTCTCTGTTTCTACCGATCTCAATGCCTCTTTCAGAGAAGGCTCTCCTGCAATTCTAAAAATATCATCATACAATTCCAGTAATTCACTTTCCATTTTTGTTTCAATTTCTGAGGGAATGGCGACTAGAAAGATAAATTCAATCCATTCATCTCCTTTTTGATAAGGCTCTTCTAGTTTTCCAAACATTAAAATAGTCTTTGCATAACCCTGGTTAATTGTATGGGGGAAGGCAATTCCTCCACCAAAAATGGTTGATTGCTTTTTCTCCCTATCAATTATCCGTTCTATAAAACCTTTATCAATCATCTGAAGTTTCCCTAACTCTGCAACCATATTTAGCAAGTATTGCTGATAGGTTTTTTGGGGGCTTAATCGAAGAAAGCGTAAGCTAACTGTTTCTAGATTTTTTTGATGAAAAGCATTGGCTTTCTGCCATTCTTCCTGCAGCCATTGATCATCAAAAAGATGATTAACTTGAATGACTGGAGATTTAGAATCTTTATATTTTAGAGGAACTGTCGTAAAAATCGCGAAATAGTCCTGATTCAATTCCACATTAAAATCCTCTTCAGAATACTGAGTAATGTCTACATCATTTCCAAGGACTCGTCTGAGTTGCTGAATAATCATCGCAGCGGTTCCTCTTCCTGTTGTGCAAACTACAGCTATCTGCTTGCGAGAACCCTTAACAGCAGAATTTTGCTTTCTTAAAATCATTTCAAAATACAAAGCCAGATATCCGATTTCAGATAATTCCAATTCTGAACCCAAAATTGCAGATAGTTCTTCTCCAGCAATTTTCGCCATTTCAAAAGCAAAAGGATATTGAGTTTGAACCTCGCCATGAAATATATCATTAGCTTGCACATGGAAAATCAGTCGATTGATTAAAGCGCCTAGATGAGACTTTATTTCTTCAAATAATTCTTCATCATCAAAGTGAACCAACATTGTTTCTTTGACTTTCTTGACAATCCCTTGAAAAATGTTTGCAACCTGTTCAGATTGATAAGACGGCTTGCTTAAAGTGTCAATAAAACGGACATTAAACGGAAAACACAAAAAGTCTATTTCAAACTGACTGAGGGAAATCTTATAAGTCATCTCAATATGATAGATTAATTTCTCAGCCAAAGGTGTCTCTGTTAAATCATTCTTATAATAAGGAATAGGACAATTCAACACCTTAGATGTATGAATACGTTCCACCATAATTGAAATGGTCTTTCGAAGGAGTTCCTGTGTTTCTTTAGGGATTTTATAGTCCTGGACTAGCGTCTCCAGAAAAGAAGAGGTTGCCTCAGTGAGTGTCCTTTCTTCAAAGTAAGGAGCCACTTGGTGAATATAGAGCAAGCGCAAATTCAGCTCGCTCCCCAAGACCTCCAGCCCACGGTTGGGCTTTCCTGAAATAGTAATAGAGTAACTCTCTGCCAAAGATTTTACTTGTTTTAAATCCTTATTAAGGGTACTTCTACTAACACCTACTTCCTCAGCCAAGTCGTCAATAAGAAGAGGGGAGGTTGACTCAATTAAACGTTTTAGCAAATAGGCAATTCTTTTACTGGAAGAATTGAAGTCACTCTCCTGTTTTAAACTACCAGATAAAATCCTTTCCAACTCTGTATAGTCATACACTTCCAACATTAACAGATCATCTTGTGAGATAATCTGGATATTAGGAGCCAAAACATCATTTAATTGTTGGATACTCTTTTGCAAGGTTTGCAAACTAATATCCAGTTCTGAGCGCATATCTACCAAGGAATAAGTTGGCTGCGAAACCATTTTGTCTAAAATATTATACCATCGATTTACTAAGGTCAACTCTCTTCCCCACCTTCATTGTTTTATCCGCGAGTTTTACCTCCGGCAATATTTGTAGTGACACCTGTTATATAGCTAGAACGGTCTGAAATATAGAACGCTACAAGATCAGCTACTTCACGTAGTTTCCCACTCCGTCCCAATGGAGTCGTTGAGGTTGAAGCATAACCAGCTCGAATATCTTCTACCGTCTTTCCACGGGTATAAGCAAGAGCTTCCTCATAAGAAAGAGTTCGAAGTCCCGTAGCTTCCATAATTCCTGGAGCAATTCCAACCACACGTACACCATGCTTACCAAGCTCTTTCGCCCATGAACGAGTGTAACTATAGACTGCTGCTTTTGTTGCAGCATAGGCACTTTGTCCTTCAGAACCTTCCAAGCCTGCTTCTGAAGCCATGTTCACAATTACACCTTTTCCATTTTTCACTAAAATACGTCCTACTGCCTGACTAACCAAATACAAACCTTTTTGATTAATCATTGTTATTTTTTCGAACGTCTCATCGTCCAACTCGTAAGGACCTTTAGGATTTTCTGCATCGATTAATAATCTAGGTACATTAATCCCCGCATTATTGACTACCGCATCAATATTGCCAAATCTTTCAACTATTTTAGCGACTCCTGCTTCTACTTCAGAGCGAGAAGTTACATCAACTTTTACAAATAATAGATTCGGGTGACGCAAATCGTTGTCGCTAAGATCAAAATTCGCTACATTGACTCCTAATTCCAACAATTCTTCGACTATTGCCTTACCAATCCCAGATGACGCACCCGTCACAAGAACTGTTTTGCCTTTAATGTCTAACCAATCATTCATTTTGATACCTCTCAAATTTTATTTACAAGGCAATTATACAGCGCTTTCATAAAAGAATTAAGACACTCTTTTTTACACTGTTCAAAAAATTAATAAACTAATTAAGAGGCTTGTACTAAAAAATCCACTAGAAATGAACTTGTGGATCTTTTTATATTCTAAATGAACTCAAAGCATATGAGAATCAAAGACGTGCATTCAACTCAGCACCAAGCTCTTCAAAGCCTGGTTTACCAAGCAAGGCAAACATATTCTTCTTGTATGCTTCCACACCTGGTTGGTCAAATGGATTGATACCATTCAGGTAGCCAGAAAGAGCAATAGCTAACTCAAAGAAGTAAATAGTATAGCCCAAAGTGAACTCATCTTGCTCAGGCAGGGTCACAAACATATTTGGCACTCCGCCGTCTGTATGAGCTAACAGCACTCCATCTGTTGCTTTCTTATTGACAAAGTCAACATCTTTTCCTTGCAGATAGCCAAGGCCATCCAAGTCTTCTGCTAATTCAGGAATCAACACATTTTTGCGAGGCTTATCTACACGAATAACTGTTTCAAAGAGGATACGAGTTCCTTCTTGAATAAATTGCCCCAAAGAGTGCAGGTCTGTTGAGAAGTTCGCTGAAGTTGGGTAAATACCTTTTTGGTCTTTACCTTCTGACTCACCAGCCAATTGCTTCCACCATTCTGAGAAGTATTGCAATGATGGTTCGTAGTTAGCTAGAACTTCTGTCAGATAACCTTTACGGTACAAGATATTGCGTACAACTGCATATTGATATGCTTCATTTTCAGCCAACTTATCAGAAGCATAAGCCTTGCGAGCAGCATTTGCTCCTTCCATCAACTTGCTGATATCAGCCCCTGCAGCTGCGATTGGCAAGAGTCCCACTGCTGTCAATACTGTAAAACGACCACCAACACTATCAGGCACTACAAAAGTATCCCAGCCATTAGCATCTGCTTCAACCTTAACTGCACCTTTAGCGCGGTCTGTAGTTGCATAAATCCGTTTATTTGCTTCTTCCTGACCATACTTCTTAACCAAGAGTTCTTTGAAGACACGGAAAGCAATAGCAGGCTCTGTAGTTGTTCCTGACTTAGAAATAACGTTGACAGAGAAATCTTTGTCTGATACATAGTCTACCAAATCAGCCAAATAGCTTGATGAGATAGAGTTTCCAGCATAGAGGATTTGAGGTGCCTTACGTTCTTCCTTGCTTTGTAGATTTACAAAAGAATTATTCAAGAAATCAATCGCTGCACGTGCCCCTAAATAAGATCCTCCAATACCGATGACGATTAACACTTCACTATCAGATTGGATTTTAGCAGCCGCCTTTTGAATACGAGCAAATTCATCTTTATCATATTCTTCAGGCAGATTCAACCAGCCTGTCATTTCTGCTCCGGGACCTGTTCCGTTTCGTAGAGCATTATCTGCTGCTGTAACTTGTGCTTGCATGTATTCCACTTCATGTGGTGCAACAAATTTGTCTAATACTTTTGAATAATCAAATGTAATATGAGCCATTAGTTTCTCCTTTAAAAAAATCAATTCTACCCTTTATTCTACTCTTTTATTTATCTTTTGACAATACTTTTTACCCTTATTAGGTCAAGATAGGCTACAGTTACTATCTAAATGCAAGGTCTGCTTCAAGGCCATAGTGATCACTTACTAGAGGTTGATTGTTTCCATCAAAAATGACACTAAGGCGATTTACTGTCCACTCTTGGCTTGCAAAGACATAATCGATACGTAAAGGCTCTTCATTGCCCTTCCAGCCATCGATACCAGGTCCAACTGTATAGCTACCAGTTGTTTCTTTAGCTACTTCAAAACTATCTTGAAGATTGAGTGGGCTAGCCAAAATGGCTTGATAACCTTCGCGACCTGCTGGGTTGTTAAAGTCACCTGCTAGGATGAGTGGTTTTCCAATAGCTTTGAAACGTTCCTCAATACGTACCCACTCTTCTTGGAAACCTTTGTCCCACCATGAAAGGTGAACACTAGCAACAGCCACTTCTCGGCCATCTACAGTGGTTTCAGCAACTGCTACACGGCGTGTATGGTAGTCAGTTGGATCATCAACATCTGAAACCAAGATTTCGCTAGCTGTCAATGGTTGACGTGACAAGACGGCAACCCCTTCATTAAGGTGATCATAACCAATGTGATTATAAGCCCAAGTCCAATGGTATTGAAGACCTTCTTCAGCCAACTTTTCCACAAGAAGACGGACAAAGTGATCTTGGTGGATTGGTGTTGCTGATGGAAGTGCATGATAGTAATCATCCGTGTCTACAACAGAAGTCTCTATTTCTTGGTTAACTTCTTGGAAGCAAATAATATCATACTGAGCTTTAAGAATCTGTTCCTTTAAGGTTTGGAATTTCCCTTCTGCATCTTCTTCCATCCAACTGTGGGTATTTAAAGTTAGAAATTTCATAAGTTTATCCCTCTTCTGACTTGCATCTAGAAATGACATAGGGTCATTTACAAACAAAACAGCCCAAGGGCTGTCTGCTTGTTTATCGTTTAGCAAATTAAAGTTCTACTTTTGCAACTGGAGCGTTAGCAGCCAATTTACCTGTATGTTCTACTTTAACTGATTTGATTGCATCTACATTTGTAAAGACAACAACTGTAGATGTTTCACGACCTGCTTCACGGATAGCATCAAGGTTCGCTTCAACCAAGAGATCACCTGCAGCAACTGTTTGACCTTCAGTAACTTTAACGTCGAATGGTTTACCTTCAAGACTAACAGTGTCAAGTCCGATGTGAACCAAAACTTCAAGACCATTGTCTGTTACCAAACCAAGAGCGTGTTTAGTTGGGAAGATGCTTGTCACTTTACCAGCTACTGGTGAAACGATTTTACCGTTTTCTGGTTCTACAGCGAAACCGTCACCCATCATTTTTTGTGAGAATACTGGGTCTTTAACATCTTCGATGTTGATAACTTGACCATCAGCAACTGAATGTACTTCGTCAGTCACACCTTTGAAGGTAGCTTCTGCTTTTTGAACAGCAGTCATTTGACTTGGAAGTGTTTCAGGAATAACTTCACCTGAATCAAGAACGTCTTGAATATCAGATTTCAATACGTCTGCTTTAGGACCATAGATAGCTTGAACCCCTTGTCCTTTCATGACAAGACCCATAGCTCCTTCAGCTTTCCATTGTTCTTCAGTTCCGACTTTATCAGCATCTTTAACAGTAACACGGAGACGAGTCATACATGCGTCAACGTCGACGATGTTAGCACGTCCACCAAGAAGGTTGATGATGTTGATAACTTGTGAGCTTGCTGAGCTTGTTCCAGCACTTGCTGATCCAGCAGATTCTGATGGAGCATCATCACCTTGCTCATAGTTACCGTTACGTCCTGGTGTAGCGTAGTCAAATTTCTTAATCATGAAGTTCGCGATGAAGAACATGATAACACCAAAGAGTACAGTTACCCAAATGAAGTTAACGATATCCATCGCCAAACCAGCGTTAATAGCAAGTGGTGTACGTGTCAAGAACTCGATAGAACCGAATGAGTGAACACGAAGGTTAACGATATCAGCCATGGCAAAGGCACATCCTTGTACCAAAGCATAAACGATGTAAAGTGGAGTAGCCACGAACATGAACATGTACTCGATTGGCTCTGTTACCCCTGTCAAGAATGTTGCAAGTGCAGTTGCAGTCAACATCCCTTTGTATTGATGTTTTTTATCATCATCGACGTTACGGTAGATGGCTACGACGATACCCATCAAGATACCGAATGAACCGATCATTTGACCAACTTTAAAGCGGGCTGGTGTAACAGATTCAAGAAGGTGTTTGTATTGTTCTGGGTGTGCACCTTTAAGGTTTGCAAGGTCAGTAACCCAAGCAAGCCAGAGTGGGTCTTGACCCAATACTTCAGTACCTTTAGCGGCACCAGTCAATACGTGGTAAGTACCACCCAATTGAGTGTAGTTAATTGGGATAGTCAACATGTGGTGGAGACCAAATGGCAAGAGAAGACGTTCCAAAGTACCGAACAAGAACGGTGCCAAGATTGGAGCAGTTTCTTTTGAGTTGGCAATCCACATACCGAAGCCGTTGATTCCTGATTGGATAACTGGCCATACGATAGCAAGGACGATAGCTGCGATAGCTGAACGAAGAATAACTACGAATGGTACGAAGCGTTTACCATTGAAGAATGACAAAGCTTCTGGCAATTTACGGAAGTTATAGTATTTGTTGAAGGCAGTAGCTCCGATGAAACCAGAGATGATACCTACGAACACACCCATGTTGAGGGCTGGAGCTTCCAAAACACTGATGAAGTAATCAGATACCTTGATTGATTGACCAAAAATGGTGTGGACTGTAGCAGCCTTATCAGCAAGAATATCTGAAGTAACACCAAAGATTGAACCAGTCAAACGGTTAATCAAGATAAAGGCAAGACCTGCCGCAAAGGCACCGCCTGCACGTTCCTTAGCCCAGCTACCACCAATGGCAAGGGCGAACAAGATGTGAAGGTTACCGATAACCCCCCAACCAATCTGCTCAAGAAATCCACCAGTAATAACGAGTGGTGCCATGTTTGGATTAATCATGGCAATCGTTTTACCGATAGAAATCATGAGACCTGCTGCTGGCATAACCGCGATAACAACCATGAGGGCTTTACCGAATTTTTGCCAGAACTCAAAGCCAAATTTTTCTTTTAGCTTATTCATTTCATTTCCTCCTACGTTTTGATGCAAACGTTTGCATAACTTATGTAATTATTATAGCATCTTTTTACAATTTGTAAAGCGTTTTCGTAAACTTTTTTTGAATTTTTTTACAAATTTAAAAAACCCCAGAAAAACCGGGGTTACTTGATTATTTTTAAGCCATAAGGACCATCAAAATTGGAATTACAATCATGGTAGCAAGGGTAGTCTCAGTAACCATGACAGCAGCGTAATCACTATCAGCCCCATATAGTTTAGCAACGACTGGAGCATTGGTCATGACAGGCATAGCCGACTGGATGATAAAAACTTGCTTCATCAAAGTTGGGAGGGGCGCCCAATATACGATGGTAGCCATTAAGAGAGGAGCAACCACAAAGCGTCCCAGCAAAATCAGTAACTGGTCCTTTTTAAGAACCAACTGCTTGACACCTGCATTGGATACTGACAAACCGATGAAAATCATAGATAAAGGAGTCGTCAAACTACCTAAATACTGCAAGTCACTGGCTAAAAAGCTTGGTAATTTAATATGGAGGATAACAATAAGAAGGCCTAACATGAAGCCCATTAGAGGGGGGGAAAAGATTTTTTTCAGACTTGTTCTTAAATCAAATTCAGCGTCTCCTTCCCCATCACGTTGGATGAGGTAGGTCCCCAAGGTCCAGAAAAAGGTCGTATTGCACATATAATAGATAAGAACATAGGGGATACTAGCGTCGCCAAAGAGGGCTTGATTGATAGGGAGCCCCACAAAAATGGTATTCGAATTAAAAAACATGGAAATAAAGAGACCACGACGCTCCTTTTTCACTGCAAAAATTCTAGCCACCGCTGTCGCAATCCCGAGTAAAATCACCATAGAAAGTGTAGGAAAACGCAATTCCGGCAACATTTTAAGTAGGTCTGCCGCTGTGAAACGCTGTGTAATCGTATAGAGCATATAACAAGGAAGGGCAATTTGAGTGACTAGCTTAGCTATAAGACCACGTGACTTGTCGTCAAACCAGCCTTTTTCACCCATTACGAATCCCACTAAAATCATACCCAAAATGACTAGGATTCCCGATATACTCGTTAGAAAGATTTCCATGTTTTCTCCTTTTTTGTTACTATTACAAATGATAGTGGATACCAGAGAAATATAATCATCATTTCTGCCTAGAAAGCTACCATTCTTATTTTAACTTCTCTCAAAAACCACTTTAGTATATCACAAAAAGAGCTCGATTTCTCAAGCTCTTTTCTTCTATATACTTACTCTGCTTTTAAGAGAGGTTCAAAGATTGATACCAGACCAAAGAAGGCGATGAAGATAAGGGTAATAGTGGCACTAGCAGGTGTTTCCCAATAATAGGAAATAAAAATACCAGAGAGCATGCCAACCAAACCAATACCAATAGCCCAAAAAATGACAGATTTAAAGGTTTGACCTATTTTCATACCAATAGCTGCTGGAAGAATCATGATGGTAGAAACTAAAAGTGATCCTGCTGCTGGAATCATCAGAGCAATCGCTATACCTGTCACAATATTGAAGAGAAGCGACATGAGACGTACTGGCAAGCCATCTACATGAGCAGTGTCCTCGTCAAAGGTCAAAAGATACATAGGACGAATAAATAGTAGCGTCAAGACCAGTACAATAGCCGCAATCACAAAGAGGGCATGAACCTGCTCAGAGCTAATCGTGATGATAGAACCAAAAAGATAGCTATCCAGACTCATGCTACTGCTACCCGCCTTGTTACTAAGAATAAGAGCCACTGCCAATCCCATTGACATGAGGATAGCCGTTGAAATCTCCATATAATGCTTGTAACTGACCCTGAGATATTCCAAGACCAAAGCGGCAATAACCACAACCACAAGGGTCATCCAAGTGGTTGATTGTCCCAAGAAAATCCCAACAGCCACCCCAGCTAGGGACACGTGACTCAACGTATCACTCATCAAGCTCTGACGACGAAGAATTAAGAAGAGCCCCAAAATTGGCGAAAAGATACTAATAGCAATCACGGCGAGAATAGCACGTTGCATAAAATCATAGGCTAATAATTCACTAATCATGTTTGTGCTCCTCTCCATCCTTTTCATGGACGTTGAAACAACGCCAAGGCAATTTCTGGTTACGAACCAGATGAATATTACGGTCTGTGTACTCCTTGACTTCCTCTGGGTCGTGGGTAATCATCAAGACAGACTTGCCATGCTTATGGGCAGAGTGGTGCATGAGTTCATAGAAGGTATTGGCTGTTCCTGCATCCATCCCTGTCGTTGGTTCATCCAAAACAAAGATATCAGGATCTGAAGCAAAGATACGCGCAATAACAGCACGCTGCTTTTGGCCACCTGAGAGATGTCCAATCTGCTTGTGACGATTTTCCCACATACCAACAGACTCTAGGGCACGTTGAACATGCTCCAAGTCGTGTTTCGTCAAACGACGGAACCAGCCCTGACGAGGATAACGGCCAGACTTAACAAACTCGTATACCGTGCTTGGAAAACCTGCATTAAAGCTGGCAATCTGCTGTGGAAGATAGGCCATACGAAGCTTTTTACCATCTTTGTTAATATCAGAAATCGTCACAGTCCCTTTCTTAGGCTTGAGAATTCCTAGGGTAGCCTTAATAAGCGTTGACTTGGCAGCTCCATTTTCCCCAGTCAGGGTCACAAACTCCCCAGAATCCAAATGATAGTGAATATTGTCCAGAACGGGCTCCGCATCATACTGGAAGCTCAGTCCTTCAACTGTAATATAACGCATCTTATTCCTCGATTTTTTCTGCTAATGTTGTCAAGAAACGTCCAATAACCTGACGCTCTTGATTATCGAACTGATCCAATACAGACCGATAAACCCCCAAGGTCTCTTGGTGGTGTTCCTCATGCTCTCGGGCTATGGGTTGAGCTTCTTGTGTCAAGACAAAGTAGGTCACGCGCCCATCATCCTTGTCTTTCTTAGCCTCCAACATGCCCTCTTTGACCAAGGTTTTTACCGCCTTGGTAACAGCAGCCTGACTGACATTGAGAGTCTTAGCCAACTCAGAATTAGTCTTTCGCCCCTCAGACAAAAGCATGAGAATATGCTCCTGGGTGTTGGTCAACTTAACCTGACTACGGCACTGACCAATAAGGAGCTCATGCTGATTTTCAGCCTTGAGCAAAATCTGATTAATCAATTGATTTACTTGTTCTTCTAGTTCTAGCATTGCTTTCTCCATTTACTTAACCAGTTAATTATATCGAAAATACCAAGGTTTTGCAAGGGAGGACCAAGAAAAAGATTGGTGATGGGCTATCATCACTATCAAGGAAGAATAAGGGTAAAATAAAAACCTAACCAAGCTGGTTAAGTTTTTATCATATATAGATTTATCGTAAAGTTGCAAAGATTTCTTCGACCTGAGCCACAGACTCGGCACGTGAGACTTCTCCACGAACCTTGGCTGCTCCGGCTGTTCCACGAAGATAGTGTGGTGCAAGACCGCGGAATTCACGAACAGCAATCTTTTCACCTTTAAGGTCTACCAAACGTTTGAGGTGGTCTTCAGCGATGTCCAATTTCTTATCAAATGGAAGCTCTGGCAACTCCTCTCCCGTTTCAAAGAAGTGGTTGATTTGCGTGAAGATGTAAGGATTGTTCATAGCTGCACGACCCACCATAACGGCGTCTACACCAAGTTCTTCAATCATGAGTTTGGCATCTTGAACGCTACGAACATCACCATTTCCGATAAATGGAATCTTAGTGATAGCCTTAGCAACACGGGCCAAAGTCTCGTGATCACAGTGACCTGTGTACATCTGCTCACGAGTACGACCGTGCATAGCAAGGGCAGAAACACCTGCAGACTCAGCCGCAAGAGCATTTTCCACAGCCAAATCACTGTCTGACCAACCTGTACGCATCTTAACAGTCAAAGGAATATCAAGTACTGATGTTACTTCCTTGACGATGTGGTAAATCTTGTCTGGATCCTTGAGCCACTTGGCACCCGCTTCATTTTTGACGACCTTATTGACTGGACAACCCATGTTGATATCAACGATATCAGCCTTGGTATTAGTCTGGATAAAGTCCGCTGCACGCTTCAAGCCCTCAGCATCACCACCGAAAAGCTGGATAGACATTGGATGCTCATTCTCATCGATATGAAGCATGTGAAGGGTCTTCTCATTATTATATAGGAGCCCTTTTTCAGAGATCATCTCCATAACCACGAGACCTGCACCAAATTCCTTGGCAATAGTACGGAAAGCCGAGTTAGTCACACCTGCCATAGGAGCTAGTACTGTACGATGAGGAATCTCCACGTTTCCAATCATGAAGGACGAATTAAGTTTAGTCATTGATGAGTTCCTCCAAGTCAGCTTCTGAAAATTCATACTTTGTTTGGCAGAATTGACAGACGATTTCAGCCCCATGGTCCTCGTCTTTCATGGCTTGAAGTTCATCCTTACCAAGCGTCAAGAGGGCATTTTCAAAACGTTCACGTGAGCAATCACACTCAAAACTAAGCTCCTCTTCAGACAAACGTTTGAAAGGTTCATCCCCATAAATGGCATTCAAGAGGGCTTCGATATGGTCATCAGACTCCAAAAGCGTTGAAATGGCTGGCATCTCTTGGATGCGTTTTTCGTAACGAGCGATTTCTTCCTCGCTAGCTCCTGGCAAGACCTGAAGCATGAAACCACCAGCAACCTTGACCTTGTCCTCTTCGTCAAGAAGTACATTAAGACCAACAGCAGATGGCGTTTGCTCAGATTCTGTCAAATAGTAGGCAAAGTCTTCACCAATTTCACCAGAAATAAGTGGTGTTGATGATGTGTAAGGATTACCAGTTCCATAATCGATGATTGAGACAAACTGTCCTTGTCCCATGAAAGGACCCACCAAAACTTCACCAGTCGCTGTTTTCTTGATGTCCACACCTGGATTTTGGATGTAGCCCTTAACATGTCCTTTGGTATCAGCTACAGAGATGATATGCCCAAAAGAGCTATTTCCGATAACCTTAACCGTAATTTTGCTCTCACCCTTTTGGTTAGCAGCCAAGATTTGGTTGGCAATAAGGGTACGTCCCAAAGCAACTGTTGATGATGACAATGTATTGTGTTTTTCTTGTGCGGTTCTAACAGTTTCTGTGCTATCAAGAACATAAGCACGGAAAGAACCTGATTCTGAAATTGTTTTAATTAATTTATCCATAGTGATTCTATTATAACACAAAAAAGAGGGTGGAAAAATCGTAAACGCTCGGCGTTTCTCTTCCACACTCTCTACCAAATTACCATGAAAATTCGGACAGTTTTTCCCTCAAACTTGCTATTTTTCTATCGTCAAAATGGTGTTTCTGCCTTATTACAGGTGGCAAATTCTCCAAATACTCCATATAGACACTGACAAGGAGGTTATAGTCATTAGTCGTCAAACGCTTGAGTTGACTATGAATGAAGGTAGTTGCCTGATCGTACTGTTCATGGATTAACAAGTCGTCAATGTAGTCATTGCCATCAATCGTGTGACCTTGCTCGTCCTCCACCTGACCTAAATCAATATCCAGAGTCTCAAATTTAAAAGCCTTACTGACCACATTAGCTGTTCCTCGAATTTGATTGAGTAGCCAGTCACTGTTATACACTCCCATATTAGTCCCCTCCATTACTTGCTGTTCAAATCTATTATATCTTTTTAAATATCAGTTGTAAACGCTTTCCAAACATTGCAATTGCGCTTCACTAACATTAAGCTAGAGCTCATTTCCTCATTTTTCAACCAAAACAAAAAGGACCATCCGGTCCCTTTAGATTATCAGAGTTCTTACCCAACTGATCCTTCCATTTCATAACTAATTAAGCGGTTAAGTTCAACAGCATATTCCATTGGAAGTTCTTTGGTAAATGGTTCCACAAATCCCATGACAATCATTTCAGTTGCTTCTTGTTCTGAAAGTCCGCGGCTCATGAGGTAGTAGAGCTGTTCTTCAGAAATCTTAGAAACTTTAGCTTCATGTTCAAGCGCAACTTGTGAATTGTGGATTTCGTTGAATGGGATAGTGTCTGATTTAGACAAGTCATCCATCAAGATGGTATCACATTCGATGTGAGATACCGATTTCTTAGAATCCTTGTTGAAGGTTACTTGTCCACGATAGTCAACCTTACCACCATTACGAGCGATTGATTTAGAAACAATAGATGATGATGTATGCGGTGCATTGTGAATCATCTTAGCCCCTGTATCTTGGTGTTGACCAGCATTGGCAAAGGCAATTGAAAGCATAGTACCACGTGCACCTTCGCCATCAAGGTAAACAGAAGGGTACTTCATGGTTACTTCAGCACCCAGGTTACCATCAATCCACTCAACAGTTGCGTTTTTCTTAGCCGTAGCACGTTTAGTTACCAAGTTGTAGACGCTATCTGACCAGTTTTGGATAGTTGAGTAGCGCATGTAGGCACCATCAAGTGCAAAGATTTCAACGATAGCCGCATGAAGGCTGGCAGTTGTGTAAGTTGGCGCTGTACATCCTTCAACATAGTGAACGCTGGCACCTTCATCAACGATGATAAGAGTACGTTCAAACTGAGCAGTTGCTTCGTTATTGATACGGAAGTAGGTTTGAAGCGGAATATCCACCTTAACGCCTTTAGGTACATAGATAAAGGTACCACCTGACCAGAAGGCTGAGTTAAGGGCTGCAAATTTATTATCTGTTGGCGGAACTAGTTTTGAGAAGTACTTCTTGAAGAGTTCTGGATGCTCTTTAAGAGCTGAATCCGTATCTGTAAAGATAATCCCCAACTTGTCGTACTCTTCTTTCATATTGTGGTAAACCACTTCTGATTCATACTGAGCTGAGGCTCCAGCAAGATAAGCACGCTCTGCTTCTGGGATACCAATACGTTCAAAAGTTTCCTTAATTTTCTCAGGAACATCTTCCCAGTCACGAGCAGGTTTGTCTGATGCCTTTTGGAAATAAGTCAGGTCATCAAAGTTAATACCAGAAAGGTCTGGTCCCCACTCTTGCATAGCCATTTTGTTAAAGGTTTCCAATGATTTTAAGCGGAATTCAAGCATCCACTCAGGTTCCCCCTTTTCAGCAGACATGGCACGGACCACGTCTTCACTGATTCCTTTTCCTGTTGAAAAGACTGGTGTCACATCGTCATGGAAACCATATTTATATTCTCCCAAATCAATGGGTTTTGGTTCTACTTTTTCATTTGTTTCAGTCATAGTATTTTCCTTTATTAAAGGTTTGATTCATTTTCTTTTTTGCTTGGGCAAGGAGACTAACTGCTCCCTGACTTCCTAAAGCTCGCTTCTCTCTATGGCTTTTTTAAGGGCATTCCAAGAGAGTGTTGCACATTTGATACGTTGTGGAAATTTAGAAACCCCCGCCAAGAGCTTGGCTTCGCCCAGCTTATCTTCATCTTTATGATCTCCTTGAATCATAAGAGAGAAAATCTCCGCTAGTTCCAAAGCCTCTGCCTTGGTTTTTCCAATAACTGCATCCGTCATCATACTTGATGAAGCTGTAGAAATGGTACAACCATCACCAGCAAAGGCAATGTCTTCAATCACGTCACCATCAAATTTAACTGACAGATTGATAACATCTCCACAAGTCGGATTATTCAGTTGAAGTTGCTCCACATCAGGTAGGACACCATGATGGTGAGGGCTCTTAGAGTGATCGGCCACAACAGCCATATATAAACTATCTAGTCTAGAGAGTGCCATTGAAAAACTCCTTCGTCGCAAGAATTGCCTCTACAAGTTTGTCGCAATCCTCTTTAGTATTATAAATATAGAAGCTAGCTCGGGCAGCTGATGAGATTCCTAAATGATTAATTAAAGGCTGAGCACAGTGGTGACCCGCACGCACTGCCACTCCTTCATAGTCAAGAGCGGTCGCCACATCATGAGGGTGAAGCCCATCAATATTAAAGGCAACAACACCTGCATGCTGGCTAGGATCTTCTGGACCGTAGACTGTCAGACCATCAATCGCCTGAAGCTTAGGCAAAACATAGTCTACTAATTCTTGCTCGTAAGCATGAATATTTTCCATACCTAAAGCAGAGAGGTAGTCCACAGCAGCACCAAGAGCAATAGCCCCCGCAATGTTAGGTGTACCAGCCTCAAATTTCCAAGGCAATTCCTTCCAAGTGGCTTCCTGTTCGTAAACAAAATCAATCATCTCACCACCGAATTCAATAGGATTCATCTGGTTAAGAATCTCTTCCTTGCCATAAAGAACCCCAATCCCTGTTGGACCTAACATCTTATGTCCAGAAAGGGTGAAGAAATCACAATCCAAATCCTGAACATCAATGGCCATGTGGGGCGCCGATTGGGCACCATCCACCACCATATAGGCACCAACTTGGTGGGCGAGCTTGGCAATTTCTTTGACAGGATTGATGCAGCCTAAAACGTTAGAGACCTGAGCTAGACTGACAAATTTTGTCTTTTCAGTAATCTTGTTAGCCAAATCTTCCATATCCAATTGGCCATCTTTCAAGTAGGCATAAACAAGTTTTGCCCCCGTCTTCTTACAAGCTTCCTGCCAAGGAATGATATTTGAGTGGTGTTCCATAATTGAAATAACCACCTCATCTCCTGGCTCAAGAACCTGCTCTGCAAAACGACCAATCCAGTTAAGACCAGTTGTCGTTCCACGTGTAAAGAGGACCTCTTTGGTTGATTTAGCATTGATAAACTGACGAAGCTTTTCACGACTAGCTTCGTAAGCAGCTGTTGCACGCTCAGCCAAAGTGTGCACACCACGGTGAACATTGGCATTGTCCTCATGATAGTAGGCCATGAGAGTGTCCAAAACTACTTGGGGCTTCTGGGTCGTTGCTGCATTATCCAAGTATACCAAAGGTTCATCATTAACTACCTGATCTAAAATGGCAAAATCTTGTCGAATCTTATAGGCATCTAAAGCTGACATCTTATCTCCCTATCTAGATATATCATAGGTTAGACTATCTGCGTCGATAGTTCCTAACGTTTGTTTAGTTTTGTATCAGTTACAGAAATCATTTCATCGCGCACTTCTTTAACTGGGATTTCAGTAATAACTGCTCCTAAGAAACCGCGAATAACCAAACGTTCTGCAGTGTCTTGATCAAGTCCACGACTCATGAGGTAATACATATCCTCTGGATCTACCTGACCGATTGAAGCAGCATGTCCTGCTGTAACTTCATTTTCGTCAATCAAGAGGATTGGGTTCGCATCTGAACGTGCCTTGTCAGAAAGCATAAGCACACGGCTTTCTTGTTGTGCATCAGCACCCTTAGCACCTTTGACAATGTGACCAATACCATTGAAAGTCAAAGTACCACGTTCCAAGATAACACCGTGTTGGAGGATATGTCCCACAGAGTTGTTACCATAGTTAGTCACACGAGTATCAATCCCTTGAACCTGACGACCTGATGAAAGACCAATAACTTTAAGGTTGGCATGACTTCCATTACCAATCAAGTCACTATCAAAGTCAGCAATAACATTGCCCTCGTTCATAATCCCGAGAGCCCAGTCAATGCTGGCATCACGACCGATACGACCACGACGACTAATATAAGTTGTGACATTTTCACCCAAACGGTCAATAGCCGCAAACTTAACTTGTGCACCGTCTTGAGCAATGACTTCAACCGAAATGTTGGCACTAGCTTTTTCAGTCGCTTCACCTAGCGTTTCAAAACGCTCAAGGTAAGTCAATTTACTGTTTTTACCCGCCACGATCAAAACGTGTTTGTTAAATGGAACATTTGAAGTTCCATCTTGGTAAAAATAGCTTTCAACTGGCAAGTCAATTTCAACATTATCTGGTACATAAAGGACTGCTGCACTATTGAAGTAGGCATAGTTATAAGCTGCCAATTTGTCCTCATCATAGGCTACAGCCTTACCAAAGAAGGCTTCAACGACTTCTGGGATTTCCTCAAGAGCAGTCGTAAGGTCTGTAAAGACCACACCTTGGCTAATCAAGTCGGCTGGCAATTGTTCAAGTACAGTATTTGTTCCTACTTGGACCAATTTAGGGTTGTTTCCAAGCGCTGTAAAATCAGGCACATTTGCTGATGGTTCATTTTCAGTAATCGTTCCATCACCGAGATTCCAACGGTGGAATTTAACACGCTCAATTTTTGGAAGAGCCAAACTTTCAAGCTTATCAAAGGCTGCTTGACGAAGGTCTTGCAACCAAAGTGGCTCTGCTTTTGCTTGTGAAAAAGCGATAATAGATTCTTTTGACATAGGTTACTCCTTTTCTAGTTATTTCGAGTAACAGACTTACGCTTCTTCGTGGTACTCGTAACCGAGCTCTTCAGCGATTTTCGCATAACCTTCTTGCTCAAGACGAGCAGCCAATTCAGGACCGCCTGAAAGAACCACTTTACCTTCCATCATTACGTGTACAACATCTGGAGTGATGTAGTTCAAAAGACGTTGGTAGTGAGTGATAATCATAGCACCGAAGCCTTCGCCACGCATAGCGTTAACCCCTTTTGAAACCACTTTAAGGGCATCGATATCAAGACCTGAGTCAATCTCATCGAGAAGAGCAAACTTAGGTTCCAACATGAGCAATTGAAGGATTTCGTTACGCTTTTTCTCACCACCTGAGAAACCTTCATTAAGGTAACGCTCAGCCATTTCTTCACGCATACCAAGCAATTCCATCTTTTCATCCAATTTAGTGATGAAATCAAGAACAGAAATCTTTTCGTCATCTTCTTTACCAGCGTTCATAGCCGCACGGATGAACTCAGCATTTGTGATTCCTGGGATTTCAGCTGGGTATTGCATAGCAAGGAAAAGACCTAGGCGTGCACGTTCGTCAACTTCCAAATCAAGGATGCTTTCGCCATCAAAAAGGATGTCCCCTTCTGTGATTTCATAGTTTGGGTTACCCATGATAGCAGCTGAAAGGGTAGATTTACCAGTTCCGTTAGGACCCATGATAGCAGCAATCTCACCAGTTTTAAGAGTCAAATTAAGACCCTTCAAGATTTCTTTATCTTCAACAGAAACATGAAGATTTTTGATTTCAAGTACAGACATTGTATACTCCTTTTTCATATATACAGCGAGCACTTGCTCGCTAATTTGCATTATTTTTTTGAAAATAGTCTTGCTATTTTCTGGAAAATAAAAAGAGAACTTCCATTTTCCTTAATTAGAATCATTATAACAAAAAAGCCATTACTTGGCTTTTCAAATGTTTAATTTTTTCGCCCTTGCTTCCATTTTAACAGGGTTGCTTGGCGATAATCACTATTTCCGATAAATTTCAGGAGGTTGAAGAGAGGTGTTCGACCAACACCCCAAATCTCAAGCCCTTCAATCAGAATTTCCATTCCCAGAAGTAAACTCAAGAGCAAGAGAATACCACCAAGACGGCTAGAAACATTTAACAAGAGGGCAATCAATGAAAAGAGGATAGCGATGGCATAGACCACTAGAACCGCTCCACGATGAGTAAAGCCCATAGCTAGGAGACGATGATGCAAATGCATCTTGTCAGCTTCCATAGCTGGGCGCCCTGACAACTTACGGCGGACAATAGCCACCACTGTGTCAACAATAGGCACTCCAAGGATAATAACAGGTGACAAAATAGCCACCGCTGTCGCATTTTTCAACCCTTGCAATGACAAGACACCAATCATAAAGCCAATAAAGAGCGCCCCTGTATCACCTAGATAGATAATCGCTGGATGATAATTGTAAGGGAAAAATCCCACAATGGCAGCCACCAAGACAAAGATGGTCATGGTTAAGAAAATATCAGTGTCATAGAGGAAGAAATAAGAAATCACCCCCATAGTCATAAGGGAAATGATAGAAACTCCTCCAACTAAGCCATCCAAACCATCAATCAGATTAATGGCATTGGTGATGGCCGCAATCCATAACACCGTTAAAATCAAGGTCAAGACCGGCCCAAAATGAATCATGGGACCACCAAATGGAATCTTAAAGCTATCAAATCGGAAGTCTGTAAAAGCCCAAACGATGACAGCTCCAATAACAATACCAAGCATCTTAGGTAGAGGCTTTAATTCCAAGATATCATCAATGAAGCCAGTCAGAGCTACGACAGATCCCCCCACAACAACTGGCAAGATGTACCTGACGTAGGAAACATGCCAGATATCCTTATGGATAATCATAGGCATAAAGACCAAGGTCGCTAGTACAAAGGCTAACAAAATAGCTAGACCACCAGCACTAGGCATTGGCTTTTTATTGATACGTCTTGCATTAGGATTGTCAACAGCTCCGACACGTAAGGCCAAAGAGCGTACCAAAGGAGTCGCCACAATGGCGATCAAAAAGGTCCCAATCAAAACGAATATATAGTTAATGGTCCAAGGCATGTCTTAGCTCCATTTCGTTGCTTGTAGTACCGGTAAGGCGTCCTCTTCCATCAAAATTGTTGCATGCTCTTGCAGGTAGGCACGTGTTCGGTCTGCCACATTCGCATATTCAAGAAAACGCGCATACATATTGTTCGCGTAATAATCAGGCTCATCAGCCAAATAAAGAAGGATTGTCATACAGTAGACATCCCCAAGTTTATAAAGCTCAGAACCTTCAACAGGCACATCCTTCAAGCCTTGCGTAAAGGTCACCACTTGATCAAAGTCAGAGAAAGCCAAGACATAGTGGGTATAGTCTTCACGAATATTTTCTTCAGCCACTTCCTTGGTAGGCTCTGTCATAGCCTTATCAACTTCTTCCAAGGTCTTCTCAAGTTCTTCGAGCTTATGGTGTGCTTCGATATCCCCCTTGTCCATAAAGTTACCTTCAAGAGCCTTGAGGAACTCTTCTGGAGAAAGCCCTGAGTAGTCGTCCATATCTGACAAATCGTTAAAATCAAGGTCTTCCTTAAGATCTGATTTAGTCACAAAGACATCCACACGGTCCTTGCGTGGCGTGACACGGAAGCTCAGCATCCCGCTATTTTTAAAGTTATCAGGCAAGTCCAACTCATCCATGACAGTGTAGAAAAATTCCTCTGTTTTTTCCTGGGGAATCAAGAAATCTTTCAATTCCATACCATGTTCTTCAAGATCTTCCATGGTAATCATGATTTTTAGAGTTGTCTCGCTTATTTGTTTCATTTCCATATGTAAAAAACCTCGCACGAGTAGTTATTTCATTATACTAGAAAAGCCAAGAGATAGCAATTTCTGAGCAAGTTTGCGTCTTATTTAGGATAGGATTTCTAAAAACTTCTCAATGCTAACAAAACCTTGTATTTCCCCATTAATACCTGTCATCTCCCCCAGAAAGTTGTATAATAAAAGTGAACCTATACGTGGAGGTGATGACCATGACTGCCTACAAAAAAGGGTGGCTACGAGCTAGCATTGCTGGGGGAATAACGAGTTTATTGACGCTCCTTCTCTACTTGTCGGGGCAACCTCATCAAGTAAACAAATCTACCTTTCTTACGGGGCTAATTGTCGCCATCCTACTAGCAAGTGCTCCCATTTACGACGATAACCGTTTATCGCTCAAACAGCAATCACTGCTCCACTTCTCTATCATGTGTGTTACCATCCTTCCAATCCTCTGTTTGTCCGGATGGTATCCCTTGCACAATGTCGTGGACTTCTTGAAAATCCTAGCTAGCTTCTTAACTTGCGGACTGGTCCTATGGTTGCTGGCTTATCTCATCTTTGGAAAACTTATCCACAAATGATTTCAAAACCAGATAAAAAGGACTCCAATTGAAGTCCTTTTCAGTTTACTTAAAAGTAATTATCCAAAAATAAGTTTAACAGCTCCATAGAGAAGCACAATAATACCAAGTACGATACGGTATTTTCCGAAAACTGTAAAATCATGTTTCTTAATATAGTTCATTAAGAAGCGAATCACGAACAAGCTAACAACAAAGGCTGTCACACTAGCTACCAAGAGAATAGCTGCTTGTCCACCTGTCAAAGTATTTCCGTCAATGAAGTACTTAACTGCCTTAAGGCCACTGTAACCAAACATGGTTGGAATACCAAGGAAGAAAGTGAAGTCAGCAGCTACGCTACGACTAGTACCAACGATGATACCTCCAAGAATAGTAGCACCTGAACGGCTTGTCCCTGGAATGATACTCAAGACTTGGAAAAGACCAATATAGAAAGCTGTCTTGTAAGACATACGTGCCAAATCCGTTACCTTAGGCTCTACACGTCGATTGCGGTCCTCAATCCAAATAAAGGCAATCCCGTAGACCACCAACATGATAGCTACTACAAAGAAATTACTGAGATGAGCCTCCATCCAGTCATCTAAAAGAAGCCCAAAGAAGGCTGAAGGAATACAGGCAATGACCACCTTAAGCCAAAGTTGCCAAGTCAACTGCACTTCACGTGCTGTCTTACCAGGTTGGAAGGGATTCAAGCGTTTAAAGTAGATGACCATAACCGCAAGAATAGCACCAAGTTGGATTACGATATTAAACATATCAATGAAATCTTTACTCTGTCTCAAGTTCAAGAATTCATTAACCAAAATCAAGTGACCTGTAGATGAAATAGGTAGCCACTCTGTGATTCCTTCGACAATCCCAAGAAAGACTGCTTTTAGTAATTCAATAATAAATTGTGCCGTTTGCATAATTATCTCCGTTTTAAAATGCTAGCCCCATCACACCAAAAATGATCAGGGCTCCAAATTGTCCTTCCCATTATATCAAATTAGCAACTGTATTTAAAGACAATCCTGATATACAGTTTTTTTCTAGCCTCAACTTATTGTCATCAGTCTCAATTTCCTGTAAAATAGTAAGGAATGACATTTTTATAGGAGACATTGTTTCAATGAAAAAAATTATTGTAGCCTGCTTTGCAGCGCTCCTCCTCGTTTTTGGTGGGGTATCAAGCGCTCAAGCAGACGAGTATCTCCGTGTCGGTATGGAGGCTGCCTATGCACCTTTCAACTGGACGCAGGACGATGACTCAAACGGAGCCGTTCCAATCGAAGGTACTAAACAGTATGCCAACGGTTATGACGTGCAAATCGCTAAAAAAATCGCTAAAGCTCAAGGTAAGAAACCCTTGGTGGTCAAAACAGCTTGGACAGGTTTGATTCCTGCCCTCACTTCCGGCAAGATTGATATGATTATCGCTGGTATGAGTCCAACAGCTGAACGTCGTCAAGAGATTGACTTTTCAGATAGCTACTACCGAAGTGAGCCTGTTATGGTTGTTAGCTCTGATGGTGATTATGCCAAGGCTAAGAGTCTCAAAGACTTCAAGGATGCTAAAATCACAGCTCAACAAGGAGTTTATCTCTATAATTTGATTGACCAAATCCCAGACGTCAGCAAACAAACAGCTATGGGAGACTTCGGTGCTATGCGCCAAGCCCTTGCATCTGGTATCATCGATGGTTATGTTTCAGAGCGTCCTGAAGCAAAAACTGCCGAAGAAGCTAGCTCAAAATATAAGATGATTACGCTTAAAGATGGCGGTTTCCAGGTTTCAGATGATGACGTGTCCTTGGCCGTCGGTCTTCGTAAAGGAGACAGCCAGCAAATGGAACAAGTCAATAAGGTCCTTGCTGGAATCAGTCAAGAGGAACGTGTCAAACTGATGGATCACATCATTAACATCCAACCTGCAGATAAGACTGATGAGGCTAAAAAAGGAAACTTCTTTAGTCAGATGAGCACTATCATCGCTAAGAACTGGCCACAATTCTTACGTGGTACAGGAATTACCCTTCTTATCTCAATTATCGGTACAGTTGTGGGTACTTTCATCGGTCTTATGATTGGTGTTTACCGCACAGCTCCTAAAGCTGCTAATAAATTTGTAGCCTTGCTCCAAAAACTCTTCGGTTGGGTTCTTAATGTCTATATCGAAGTTTTCCGTGGTACGCCAATGATTGTACAATCTATGGTCATCTACTACGGTACTGCCCAGGCCTTTGGTATCAATATTGACCGTACCCTAGCAGCTGTCTTCATCGTTTCTATCAATACCGGAGCCTACATGAGTGAAATCGTTCGTGGTGGTATCTTCGCTGTTGATAAAGGACAATTCGAAGCTGCAACTGCTCTTGGATTTACGCATGGTCAAACCATGCGTAAGATTGTTCTTCCACAGGTTATCCGTAACATCTTGCCAGCTACTGGTAATGAGTTCGTTATCAATATCAAGGATACCTCTGTTTTGAACGTTATCTCTGTTGTGGAACTTTACTTCGCAGGTAACACTGTTGCAAGCCAAACTTATCAATACTTCCAAACATTCTTTGTTATCGCAGCAATCTACTTTGTCCTCACCTTCACAGTGACACGCATCTTGCGTTATGTAGAACGCCGTTTGGATCAAGATACTTACACACAAGGAGGGGTTCACTAATGACTGAGACGATTTTAGAAATTAAAAACCTCAAAAAATCATACGGAAAAAATGAAGTCCTCAAAGATATCTCCCTCAGCGTCAAAAAGGGTGAGGTCATCTCAATTATTGGTTCTTCAGGTTCAGGGAAATCAACCTTCCTTCGCTCTATTAACCTACTCGAGTCACCTTCAGGTGGTGAAATCCTCTATCATGGAGACAATGTCCTTGAGAAAGGTTACGACCTCACTACCTATCGTGAAAGACTCGGTATGGTTTTCCAATCTTTCAACCTCTTTGAAAACCTTAATGTTTTGGAAAATGCTATCGTAGCTCAAACAACCGTTCTCAAACGTGACCGTAAAGAAGCTGAGAGTATCGCCAAAGCTAACTTGGAGAAAGTTGGTATGGGGGAACAATACTGGAAAGCTAAACCAAAACAACTCTCAGGGGGACAAAAACAACGTGTGGCCATTGCCCGTGCCCTCTCTGTCGATCCAGAAGCCATCCTATTTGACGAGCCAACTTCAGCCCTTGACCCAGAAATGGTAGGGGAAGTACTCAAGACTATGCAGGAGCTATCTGAAACTGGTTTGACCATGATTATCGTTACCCATGAAATGGAGTTCGCACGTGATGTTTCAGACCGTGTCATCTTTATGGATAAAGGAGTAATCGCTGAACAAGGTAGCCCAGAACAAATCTTTGAAAATCCTAAAGAAGAACGTACCAAGGAATTCCTCAAACGTTTTTTGGGTTAAAAACAAAAAAGTTAAGGTTTCGACCTTAACTTTTTTTAGATTCTCAAATATATAAAAAAACGGCATCTGCCGTTTTTTTGTCTATGATTAGTTACGACGTGTACGTCTGTCAACAAAACCAAGGAAGGCCAATAATGTCATAAAGAGACCTACAAGGCTGAATCCTACTGCAGTTGACTCACCTGTTTCTGGCAAGCTGTCTGCTTCTTGTACAGGAGCTTGTTTCTCTGCTTTTGCTTGACCATAATTTACAGGAATTTGAGCCGCCGTTTGAGCTGCTTTTTCTTGTGTTGTGAAAGCAACAACTTTACCATCTACATCGTAAACAGGTACTGGTGTAAGACCTTTAGAGATGATGTTAGCATACTCTTTAGCCAATTGTGTTTGAAGCTCTTTGTCTGCCTTAGCTTTCATATAGTTATCGAAAGCTGTTTGAACTGTCGTGTATTCGCTCGTTAATTTATCACGCTTAGCTGACAATTCAACCAGTTTCGCACGTTCAGTTGAAAGAGCACCTTTCGCCGCAGTAAATTTAGCAAAGGCCGTTGCACGTTCTGCCTTAGCCTTAGCTAGGTTAGCTGAAGCATTTGTAAGAGCTGCTACATGGTTCTTAGCAGAAGCCAAAGCTTGGTTAGCTTGTGTCAATGCTACTTGTTTCTTAGCAGTATCTTGCTTAGCAGCGTTGTAGGCATTTGTCAAACGTTGCAAGGTCGCAGAGCTTGCCGCAAGTTTATCTTTAGCTGTTTGAAGCTCTGCTTGTTTTTCATCAAGAGTTGCTTGAGCTTTGCTAAGTGCTGCTGCTTTTTCTTGTGCATTAGCATTAAGATTTTCAACTGCAGCATTAGCTTTTTCCAATTCTGATTTAGCAGTTGCAAGGGCTGCTTGTTTTTCAGAAAGGTTATTCTGAGCAGCTGCCAACTTGCTTGCAGTCGCTTTAAGAGCTGCAAGTTCTGATTGAGTATTCTTAAGTTTAAGAGTTGCTGACTCAGAAGCAGATTTCTTGCTAGCCAAATCACTTTGAGCTTGATCGTTAGCTTGTTTAGCAGCTTCATAAGCTGCTTTTGCAGCTGCTAGATTTGCATTTGAAGATGGTTGAGATGAGTTACCTACATATGGGTTAGCAATCTTAGTTGTGTCAAAGCTACTATCAGAAGCGATAGAATTTTTGTTGACATTGTTTACGTGAACATTAAAGGCACCGGCAACAACACTGATATCTGTACCAATGTAAGACTCACCACCATCTGCTGTAAGTCCAGAGATAGAACGAGCATGGTTCCACTCATTACCATTAAACATGAAGTCGAGCATAGCTTCATAGACATATTTCTTAATGTCGTTAAGTGTAAATGGTCCTGTCAAACCTTGCCATGTATTAAGGTTTTCACCAATACTTACACTATTAAATGACTTACCAGCACGGTCAAGGGCGGCACTATCATGTCGTTTATGGGTAATAGCTTCCCAACCCCAGTTATCTGCTACATAACCATCTGAAACACGATCAGCCGCAAGAACACTACCTTTTGAAACAGATGTTTGAGTTGTACCAAAAGCTGTACGAATTTGGTTAATCAAACTTGAAGCATACAATGACAAATCTGTAATTTGAGCTTCACTAAGGTTATTCAAATCACTAATTTTAACATTTTTATCCGCTTCATTATCTTGATAACTATTGTTACCACGATCACGTTTATTGACGTTCTTCAAGACTTGTTCAGCTTGAGCTATTTCTGCTGCTGTCGCTGTTTTAGACTCATGAATCTTAAGAGCATTGACATACTCTTGTGACACTGAGAATTTTTGACGAACATTAGCTGTTGAAGTTGTTGAAGATTCTGCTTTTTTCTTAGCTGCTTCAGCGGCTGCAAGGGCAGCTGCTTTTTCATTAGCTACCGTTTGAGCAGTCTCATAGGCTGCTTTAGCTTGGTTTGCTGCATTTTGATCTGCAGTCAATTGACCTTCTTTAGCTGAAATAGCAGTCGCTTTTTCTTTATCAGCTGCCTGAGCGGCTGCCAATTCTTCTTGAGCTTTTTTCTCAGCTACTGTTGCAGCGTCAAAAACTGATTGTGCTTTAGCTTGGTTAGAAGCTGCCTCAGAAGCGCTAGAACCATTAAGAGCTGCTTTAGCAGCATCTACTGATTTTTTAGCATTAGCAACTTCACTAGCTTTAGCATTGACATTAGCTTGATCTGTATTAACGACAGATTGCTGTTTGTCTGCTGCATCTTTGGCAGTTTTTTCTGCTGATTGAGCTGTTTCGACTGCTGACTTAGCTTCCTTAGCCGCATTTTCTGCAGTAGTTACTTGACCTTGAGCGGCAGCAATAGTTTCTGGGCTTGCTTCATCGGCTGCTGTTTGTGCCTTTTGCAAGTTAGCATCCGCTGTCGCTAGATTTGCTTGAGCCTGGTTGGCAACTGCTTCATGATTAGCAACTACTGACTCTTGTTGCGATACTGCTTGATTTGCAGCGCTGGCTTGTTCTCTAGCCGCTTCAACTTGGGCTTGAGTTGGGACAGCTTGTGTAGCTGTCGATGATACTGATGCTGTTGTTGAGGCTTGATCGTTTGTCGTTACCTCATCAGCTTTAGCAACTGTAGCAGAAACTGCAAGTGCTGCAATTCCAGCTGTCGCCAAAACCTTTTTATTCATAAGACGAACTCCTTTTTATGTTAAAAATTCACTACTATATAATAACATTTTAATAATCCTGAAACAAGATGCTGACTCCTAATTTTTTAAATTTAATTATTTTATAAGCTTTCATAGCCTGTTTACAAAAACCATTAAATTGTTAGTCAAAAGTAGAGTTGCTGTTTCAAAGTCCTTTTTTAGTCTTTGATTCTGCCTTATCTTTCCATTTTACCAAAACTTCGTTACAGTTTCTTAACTTTCTTTAAACGTTTTTTTGATATAATGTGTACTCATCATATGCAAATGGAGGAGCAAAGTGGCAAAAACATTAAAAACATTGAGTAACATCTTACTAGGAAGCCTATCACTGTGCTTGTCTTATTGGTTTTATAGGGGCCATCTCGAACAGTACGTTCATTACATCGCCCATTATGGCTCCTACTTCCAAGTCTTACTCAACCTAGTCATCATAGTCCTGCTTAGTTACTTTGTCTATGCTTTTTTGAAACTCCTTCTTACTAGACAGCTGAAAAAACAGACACTGCTCCTACTCTACTTCATTTACTTTCTTGCTCTCTTCTACCTACTTTTCTTGAAAAACATTGGTACCCAAGGTCTCTCACTTAATCCCCTTTCCTTCGCTCGGGAATTATACTGGGGGAGCCACTTCGTTCCCATCATGAACCTATTAATGTTCATTCCTCTGGGACTCCTCTTTTCTTCACGATTGAGTAATCTCCTACTTTGTCTCCTGACCCTTTTCACCGTCGAATCCATTCAGTATTTTGGACATTTGGGAGTCTTTGATTTAGGAGATATCGCCTTAAATATGCTAGGTATCCTTGTCGGAACCGCTATCCATCAACTCCCTCAATTTCAAACAGTTATCAAAAAGATTTTAAGATAGAGAAGCCTCCAGAATTAAATCTGGAGGTCTTTTGCTGGCTCTATAGATCTATCATCGTAAGAAATTCTTAGATGAATACAGCAAAACTGCCCTCTGAATCTAGAAAGCTGTTCTGAACTCGGGCTAAAATCCTAGTGAAAAAGAAAAACTGCCCCATTATAGAGCAGTTCCATTTTCGTGTATTCAATTGAACAAGGCCTAAGCACTTGGCAAAAAAGATAAAATCTCCTAAAAACTAAAGTTTCTTCGTCAATTTTCCTATTTTTGCTTTGTGCTTTTAACGGTCTTTGTATCTTGAATTAACGACGAAGTCCAAGTGAGCTGATCAACTCACGGTAACGGTTAACGTCTGTACGGCGAAGGTATGCCAACAAGTTACGACGGTGACCAATTTTTTTCATCAAACCACGGTAAGTAGCGTGGTCTTTTTTGTGTTGTTTAATGTGGTCGTTAAGGTGGTTGATTTCCCAAGTAAGGACAGCAACTTGAACCTCTACTGAGCCAGTGTCACCTTCGTGACGTGCGTATTGAGCAATGATTTCATTTTTTTTCTCTTTTGAGATTGCCATGTTTTTTCTCCTTTTTTTGCTCCATCCGAGTCTTAGGATTGGCTCTCCTAAAACCAAGAAAGAGTTGGTTTGTCTTTACGACCTCTCTATTTTAGCTTATCTACTAATCTTTGTCAATCACAAGATTCGCTGTTTAGATTTCTACATCTTAGACTTTTTTTGTCATTCTTGATTTCATCAAAAACCCAAGGAAAAGTAGGAAACTTACTATAGCATAGGCTAGGAAAATCCAACTAAAACTTGGAGATACAAGTGCCAATAATTTCAAAACATAAGGAGAGAGGGCAGACCCTAGGTTACACCCCAAGAGGACATAGGCTGTCGCTTTGTTCAACAGATTTCTAGCAATACGCTCAGAAAGTTGGTTAAAGATAATTGTCAAAACAGTACTATAGAAGAAACCAACACCAACTGAGGATACAATCAAAATCGGTAAGTTACTAGCCACTGACATCCCAAAGAGACAAACCGCCAATAAAAACATCACTATATACAAAAGATGATTCTTAAAATATCCTATAAGAGAAGCGAAACTTAGTCCAGCTACAATTCCAATTCCCTGCTCTAAACTAAGTACTAAAGCTGATTGCCCACTCGCAATGGTCTTACCAGCAACCTGAAATAGAGGCACGCGCAAACTAATCGAAGAATTAATACAGATGACAAATCCTGCTAAAAGGGCCATGCCAAGGATCATACTAAGGTCTTTTTTGTTTAGACCTTGTTTACTTTTTGTAATCTGCTTCCTCTCCACCTGATCCATCGTTGGCACAAAAAGGAGGTACATGGTCAGAATCACAAAACCAAGACCATAAATGAGAAAGGCAAAGGTCCAATGGATTTTCAATAGTTGACCAACCAAAAGAGAACACGAAGCTCCACCAATCAACTCCATGGAGCCACGAATACCTAACATCTGAACCCGTTCTTTACCTTGAAAACGTTGACTGATGATGGCAATCGCCTTAGCATTGATAAGGCCAATCCCCATCCCAAAAGCAATACGTGACAGTAAGACAAGAGGATAGGCTTGTACAAAAAAAGGAAAAATGCCAGCACTACTAAGTAAAAGCAATCCAGTCACAATTAGCTGTCTATCACTTAGCCATTTGTCAATAAATGAATTAAGTAAGAGCATCGCTACTACGGAAAATGAAGGGACAGATACTAAAAGCTCCACTTGCGCGGCAGAAAAGGTTGGGCTATAGTAGTCCAACATAGGTGGTAGCGCTGTTGAAATCGAAAAGGCCGAAATCAAGAGCAAGGATAGCCCAAGTAGGCTCATTTTTTCTAAAATTCGTGTCATAATATAGGGATTAGAACATCCTTTCCTTACTTGTCTGATAGTTATTTTTTCATTATAATCTAAGGAGACTTTAAAAAATAGGACCTAGGTCCTAAAAAAGGAGATGTATGCGTAATCATGACATAAGACCTCAACTTGATCAGGTCTTTCCACCCCCCTACCTCGACCAATTACAGAAAGTCACCTTTCAAAAGAATGATTATATTTGTACCCAAGGGCAAGCTATCACAGAGCTAACCTACATTTTGTCAGGAAAGGTAAAAATTGTGCGTTCTCTCTTCAATGGTAAAGAACATATCCTAGAAATGCTTAACCAACCACAAATATTTGGAGATGTAGAACTCATGACCAATCAACCAGCAGGGTCATCAGTCATTGCTTTAGAAGAGGTTCAAGCAGTTCAGCTCCCTTTAAATAATAAAGAAGAGCTCCTCAAAGATCCCGTTTTTCTCTATCAAATTGGTCATAACCTAGCCATGGCATTGCATAAACAGGGTATTACTGCCTCAACAAATGCAAGCTACTCTGTCAAAGAGCGTCTGGCTACTCATATGTTGAGTATTGAGGAAGAGGGTGTTTTTCAACTATCACCATCTATCCTAGCTGCCAGTTTTGGGACTAGCTATCGCCATGTGCAACGAGTCATCAAACAATTTATCGATCAAGGAATTATTGAAAAAGAAGCTTTTAAGACCTATCGTATTTTGCAACGACAAACCTTGGAAAAACTGGCTTTTATCGATTAGAAAAAGCCTCACGTTAACCCTTGATGGTTTAATTTTCAACCCTTTTGTGCTATAGTTATAAACAAGTAAATCAAAGAAAATAGAGGTAAACAAATGGACGCTCAAACCAAAATTATCCGCGCCAGCCATATGATTGATATGAATGATATCATTCGCGAAGGAAACCCAACCTTGCGTGCTGTCGCTGAAGATGTAACCTTCCCACTATCAGACGAAGACATTATCCTAGGTGAAAAAATGATGCAGTTTCTTCGTAATTCACAAGATCCTGTTATTGCTGAAAAAATGGGGCTTCGTGGGGGAGTCGGTCTTGCAGCCCCACAATTGGATATTTCAAAACGCATTATCGCGGTTCTCGTTCCAAACCCTGAAGACGCTGAAGGTAATCCACCAAAAGAAGCATATAGCCTTCAAGAAATCATGTACAACCCTAAAGTAGTTGCCCATTCTGTTCAGGATGCTGCTTTGGGTGATGGAGAAGGATGCCTCTCAGTCGACCGCGACGTTCCTGGTTATGTGGTTCGTCATGCTCGAGTAACTGTTGAATACTACAACAAAGAGGGCGAAAAGCAGCGTGTTAAGCTCCGTGGGTACAACTCAATTGTTGTTCAACATGAAATCGACCATACTAACGGTATCATGTTCTACGACCGCATCAATAAAGACAATCCATTCGCCATTAAAGATGGACTCTTGATTATCGAATAAAGAAAGCCTCAGTAGCAATACTGAGGTTTTAAGTTGAAGATAAGGCCTTAGTGCCTCCGTATAGCTAGGTTAAAGTAGAAAAGAACCGACTTTCGTCGATTCTTTTTTCATTATGTAAACCTGTCCTCAGACAAGCATATTGTAAAGTGTTTCGTTACCGTGAAGGTTGATATAACTTGGGTCAAAGGCTGAAAGACGATCGAGAAGTCCATCATAATCGTTCTTGTCACTAAGAGCGATACCAATGAGAACTGGACCTTTTCCTTTATTAGCACGTTTGATGTACTCAAATCGAGTGATATCATCATTTGGTCCCAAGATATCATTTACAAATTCACGAAGGGCACCAGGACGTTGTGGGAAGTTAACCACAAAGTAATGCTTGATGCCATCGTAGATAAGCGCACGTTCTTCCATCTCTGGCATACGGTTAATATCATTGTTACCACCTGAAATGATGCAGACGATGGTTTTTCCTTTAATCTCATCTTTAATCACTTCCAAAGCTGCTACTGATGCTGCACCTGCGGGTTCTGCAATGGTACCAACCTTAGAGTACATATCAATTAGGGTTTCTGAAATCAAGCCTTCATCAACTCCCAAGAGACGGTCAACATATTTACGTGCAACTTCATAGGTCTTGACACCTACCTTTTGAACAGCAATCCCATCCGCAAACTTATCAATTTCTTCGAGTTTTATAGGATAACCACGGTCAAAGGCAGCACGCATACTACGAGCACCACTAGCCTCAACACCAATAACTTCCATAGATGGTGCCACATCCTTGATATAAGTAGCCACACCAGAGATAAGGCCTCCGCCACCTACTGGAACCAAGATACTATCGAAGGAAACACCCTCCTCTTGAGCCTGCTCATAAATTTCATAAGCAACTGTTCCTTGACCCGCTTGGACATTATAATCGTCGAATGGATCAATGAAAGTCATGCCTTCAGACTTGGTATATTCCTGTGCTGCTTGAGCAGAAGCATCAAAGGTATCTCCCACCAATTTGATTGTTACAAACTTGCCACCAAAGAAACGGACTTGACCAATTTTTTGGAGAGGCGTTGTTACTGGCATAAAGATGGTTGCCGGAATCCTCATCTCGTTACAAGTGTAAGCAACCCCTTGAGCATGGTTTCCGGCTGATGCACAAACCACACCACGCGCCTTATCCTCATCACTCAATTGATGAATAGCATAGTAGGCTCCTCGCAATTTGAAAGAGCGTACCTTTTGCATATTTTCTTTTTTAATATAAATGGTCGCCCCGTATTTTTCAGATAAGTAGCGATCAAAATCTAGTGGTGTGCGTTCCACCACGTTTTTTAAGACTTCATTAGCCTTTACGATATCATTTGCAGTAATCATTGGCTCTCCTTTGACACAATATTCAAACTATTTCTATTGTATCACAATTTTCAGAAAAAATAGCAGCCAGTATAAAGAAAACTCCTTGTTTACACAAAGAGTTCTACTTATTTATTTATCAACTTTTTTTGACATCAAGAAGTTACGAAGAGCTGCAAGGGTTGCCGCACCTGCAAGGACAATAGCTGTAAGGATAGCTACAGCATGTTCTCCCCACTTGTGAGATTTTGCTGTTTTAGCAATTGTAGCCTTAAGATCTTCAGTTGTTCCTTTTTCACCTGCTTGCGTCGTTGTCTTACTTGCAAGGTTAAGATCTTGACTACCATTGTAAGTATTATCTGACGAAGCTGTATTGACAAGGTCTTGACGGCTACTGCGAGTATAGCTGACATTTGTTGTAATGCTATCAATCATCTCAACAATATTTCTGATTGTTGTAGCATCGTACAAGCCACCCTCAGTATCTTTCAAGATAGATACTGCTAATTTTTCAATAGAAACTTCTGAGGAAGCTGCTACCATAGAGTGAGATTCTGAGCTTGCTGTTTCTGAATATCTTGCATAGTTGCTAAAGAGTGATGCTGCTTCTGTAATCGTTTCAGAAGTACTTGGTAAGGTTTCTGAGACGCGAGGAGCTACAGAGAGTCTATTCCAACTATTGATGTTTTCTGATAGTCCATCAAGGATGACTTCCTCTGATGTGCTTACTGTTTCTGAAATCGCCGAAGTCACTTCTGAAGTGCTCACTTGACTTTCTGATTCTGTCAATGAAACAGCTGGTTCTTCAACTACTTCTGATTCTGAAACGACTGTGCTGATTGAATTCTCTGATTCAGATGCTGAAGTCTCTGAAGTTGATGCTGCTGAGATAATATCAGTTTCTGAGACCTTCGATGATACTGTTGTGCTTTCTGATACTTCTGACGGAGCAACTGAGACAATTGTGCTAGTAGTTTCTGAAACAAGGCTAGTGCTTGCCCGACTCTCTGATTCTGTCAAAGAAGCCACTGGTTCAACTACTGTATGTGATTCTGAAATTGCTGTCGTCGTTGAAATTGCTGACTCTGAAGTTGATGCTACTGAACTATTTTCAGTTTCTGATGCTTCCGATGATACTGTTACACTTTCTGATACTTCTGATGAGACTGTTGAGGCAGCTGTGCTTGCAGCCTCTGAAGCTGGTGTAGTGATTGAATCTGATGCTACTGTACCTTGATCCGTATTAGATACTGAGTTGTCATCTTTCTTATCATGTGCGGTCTCTGACACAGCTATCGCCACTGGAACAGCTGCTGAGTTTACTAACTCGTCAACTGATGGTGCTGGTTTAGTTGTTTCATCTAGTTTAGGAGCTTCAACAGATGGTTTCGTATCAGTTGGAGCCTCTGAACCTTTATTTACTGTTGTATTTTCTGATTTAGCTGTTTCTGAGCTTGCTTCAGATGTTACTGTATTATCTACTTTCTTACCAGCTTGGTTAGTAACTGGTTTCAAGATAACTGGTTCTACCGGTGTTGCTGTTGTGTCTTCCTTGATATAGAGCATGTTCCAAAGAGTTAGTTTAGGAACTGAAATGACAAGCACTGGTTGACCATTTTCATCTGTTTCAAGGCTTGCTTGTGCCTTCTTCATGCTTGAAGTTGCCCAATCATCTGGTGATGTCACATAGACTTGATCAGCAATTTTAGCTGCTTCTTGAGCTGTTTTACCTGCTAGACTAAGACGAACTGTGAGATTTTCTTGTGCGTCCGGTGTTTTATTGTCCGCATAACCCTCTTCATTATGCCAGCCCGCATTGATGCCCATCATGTTAATCATTTGAACAGTTGAGAAACCTTTTCCTGATTTAGCAAATGTCCAAACTTGATTTCCTGTCACACCAAGAGCATCTTTAGAAAGGATTTCACCAGAAGCATTCTTGGTAGATACAGACTGAGTGCTGTTAGTCACACCCTCACCACGGAGAAGATTTTCATAAGCAGTGATGAACTGTTGGTAATTGTAAAGCTTACGAATAGTGTCCTTAGCCACACTGAGGTATTGAGTTGGGTAATAGGCACTTTGAAGAACGTTAAGGGCTGCATTAGCATTGGCAAGGGCTGCAATGGACATGTGATAACCACCGGCTGCAGCTACTGTCGCATCTACGAGAAGAGTCGCATCAGCTTGCAATGGCTTACCAGCAAGGGCATCTTTACCAGCACCGTTAGTTGCTTTTCCACCAGGAACAGTATAATCAATACCTGGTTCTTCCATGTAGGCACCAACGATAAGTGATTTACCAGTTTTATTGCGTACCATATCGATACGTGCTTTCAAATCACCATAGGCAACCTGCATACGTCCTGGAATAACTGAACCACCGTTTGTCCAGAGCTCATTATAAACAACATCTTGACGTGCCTTGGCTAATTTATCATCATTACCACCATTGACATCATTGATTGTGATGTAGTACTTTTCACCAATGAGGTCTTTCATAGCATTAATAAATGACGCATAGGAATCAGACATCATGTATGAGTCAGCCTCGTCTGAGCTGTTACGGTGCTCATAATCAGTCACACGGTTGTCACCAATTGTATCACCTTGCCAACCATCGAAGCCCATACGATCCATAGCTGATTTCATGACACCCGCAATGTATTTTTGCCAATCTGGATTAGCTGGATCATAGTAAACTTGAGTTGGGTTATCACCGATAGTGTAAGTCATCGGCTCACCCTTCTTACCAAAGCTATCATAGAAGTTATAAGCCAAAGCAGCAAGTGGAAGGGTTGGATTCTTTGGATTTGAATCTGCTGAAATCATGTTATAAAGCATGGCAACAGCACCTGACTTATGAACTTGGTCAACCAATTCTTTAACAGCCTTAGTGTCAACCTGAGTATGACTCCAGGTATTCCATTTTTGAACAAAGCTATCAACACCCTCTGGGAAAGGATCTGTAGCTTCACTATAAGCATCATAGAAGAAATATGAGTTGATATTCATAGACTTCATGAGCTCAAGCTCTTTACGGTAGGCTTCAAGATTTTTAACAAGAATACTGTTTTGATCCGTTGGCGAACCTGCTACGATACCGTAACGTGGGAAAACTGTCCAATCATCTTCAACAGACAAGCCAGCACGCTTGCTTGAAAAAGTACTACCTGATTTGTCGTTGACACTGATTGTCACCAAGTAACCTGTATTGTTTGTCAACCACTCTGACGCTACTGTCAAGTTTGAAACCTTAGCTGAGGTTCCTGCCGCTAGCGTAAGGTCAACGTTATCTTGACCGATGATCTCTGAAGCATGTTGAAGTGTCAAGTTGACAGTCATCGTCTTAGTTTCTGCTGTTGGATTAGACACAACAACAGAATAGTTAATATCACCATCTGTCTTGCTATAAGCAGCTTTTGTTGTTTCTGGATCTGTCAAGTAAGCATCACCATTTAAGTTTTGCTCTGTCACTTCTGTAACTGGTGTCACTTGAGCAGTTGAATGGCGTCCCGCTTCAGTAGCATTATCAGATGATGATGTGATGGTTTCCACAGCAGCTGACTCAGGAGCTAGTGCTTCACTGGCTACAAGCATTTCTGAGCTAGCACTCTCTGCTGGCACAGCTTGTGAAAATATTGTAGAAGCTGTTGCTGTTGTTGCAGTATCTGTCGCAACAGCGGCAGATGATGGACCTACTTCTGTTGTCGCAACTGGAGCAACTGCCTCCGTTGGTACCACCACCAAGTTATCTGCTTCAGTCGTAATGACTGGTTTTGTTGCTTCTGAACTGACCATGTTATCTGCCTTGGCGACCTGATTCATCCCTAGGACACCGCCGGCTACAAACAAACTTGATAGTAATTTATTTGACGCTACTTTCTTTGACATCTCTCTATCCCTCTAAAAAAGTTTAAATCACCTCGGCGTTTCAAATTATCACTATTTGTATTTGCATGCTGTAAACTCGAGTTATTTTTTAGTTTCATAAAAATCGCTTAGTGTTTCTTATGAAACTAATGTTAACTTAATCTTTTTTGTAAGACAAGGGAATTTCCGGCAATCCTCGTAAACGGTAATTTTTTCATCATGAATGGTCGGTTTTTTTCAGAAATTTGAGAACAACATTTTCTAATTTCATTAAATATTCACTTGGTTAAGCCTACTTAAAATAACAAAAATAAATCCCAAATAATGAAAATCGAGCACCTAAATTACCCATACGATGAGAGTAAACAAACCACCTCTCACACAAGGCGAGAAATGGTTTGTTTATCGATTTTTAGTATCTAAAATAATGGTCACAGGTCCGTCATTGACCAGACTAACCTGCATATCTGCACCAAAGCGTCCTCTTTCTACAGGAACATGTGTTGACAAGGATTGGTTGAAATCGTCATAGAGCTGGCTAGCCATGTCAGGCTTTGCAGCACCTGTAAATGCTGGTCGATTCCCTTTTTTCGTATCTGCAAAAAGCGTAAACTGAGAAATCGACAAAATCTGGCCACCAATATCCTTAACAGAAAGATTCATCTTGCCATCTTCATCTGAAAAAATACGCATATTGACAATCTTACGAACTGCATACTCTAGGTCTTCTTTGGTGTCCTCTGGACCAACTCCGACCAAGAGTAAGAGCCCCTGTTTAATAGCACCAACCGTAGAATCCTCAATAACCACAGAGGCACTTTGCACGCGCTGAATTACAATCTTCATCGCAGTAACTCCTTAACCATTCGTACGTTTAACACTGTAAACATCAGGGATAATTTTAATCTTATCCACCAGACCAGTCAATTCAATAAGGTTTGCAATTTCAAAGCTAACGTGAATATTGGCAAACTTCATGTCCTTAGTCGGTTGCGCATTGACCGTAGCAATGCTCTTGGTCGTATTTGACAAGATTTGAAGAACATCATTCAACAGACCAGAACGGTTAAGGCCATAGATGTCAATCTCAGCCAAATAAGATTTATTGGCATTACGTTCATCCCACTCTACTTCGATTAAACGTTGTTCATAACCTTCTTGACTCTTGATATTATTACAATCTGAACGATGAATAGCAATTCCACGGCCCTTGGTGATGTAACCTTCAATCTCATCTCCAGGTACTGGGTTACAGCACTTAGCGATACGCATGAGGAGACCCGACGCACCTTGAATGATGACTCCATTTTCACTCTTAACCTTAAGAACTTCTTTCTTCTCAGTCTTAACCTCGCCACCGTTCATCAGCTCTTCAGCTTCAGCTTTTGCCTTAGCACGCTCTTCCTCACGGCGTTCTTTTTCTGTCAGACGATTGAAAACAGCAGCAGCACTAATTTCGCCAAAGCCAACAGCGGCATAAAGAGCTTCTTCACTACGCACACTCATACGAGGGAGAATTTCCTCAATATGTTTCTTGTCTAGGTACTTATTGGCAATATAGCCATGCTCTTGGAAGTAGGCAATCAAAAGCTCACGACCTTTGGTGATAGAAGCTTCCTTATCCTGATTCTTAAAGAATTGTCGAATTTTATTTCTGGCCTTAGTTGTCTTGACCATCTTAATCCAGTCACGACTAGGACCAAAAGAATTGGCATTAGTGACAATCTCAACCACATCACCTGTCTTAAGTTTGGCAGTCAAGGGAACCATACGGCCATTAACCTTAGCACCTGTAGCCTTCTCTCCAACTTGGGTATGGATAGCATAGGCAAAGTCAATAGGTCCTGAATCTTTAGGCAATTCCTGAACAGCACCATTCGGCGTAAAGACATAAATACGCTCTGAGAAGATATCCTCTTTAACAGAGTCTACAAATCCCATAGCATCACCATTTGAGGCGTCTTGAAGTTCAACAAGATCTTTAATCCAGTTCATTCCCAAAGCGGACTCTTTTGAATCTACCTTGCCCTTGATCCCTTTCTTGTAAGCCCAGTGAGCTGCAACCCCGTATTCGGCAACTTGGTGCATTTCCTTGGTACGGATTTGGATTTCAATAGGTCCTTTTGGTCCATAAACCGTTGTATGGATAGACTGGTAACCATTGGATTTAGGATTGGCAATATAGTCTTTGAAACGGCCAGGCATCGGACGCCAGAGCTCATGAATATATCCCAACATGGCATAAACATCACTGTGCGTCTCCATGACACAACGGATGGCAATCAAATCATAAATTTGATCGAAGCGCTTTTTCTTGTCGCGCATCTTACGATAAATAGAGTAGATATGCTTTGGACGACCATAAACATCACCAACAAGTCCTTGTTCAGCTGTGTAGGTCTTAATTTTATCGACAATCTCGTCCACAAGTGCCTCACGCTCACGACGTTTTTCCTTCATCATGTGAGAAATCTTGTAGAATTCCACCTCATTAAGGTAACGGAAGGACATATCTTCCAATTCCCATTTGATACGACTGATACCCAGACGGTGAGCCAAAGGAGCATAGATTTCCATGGTTTCACGAGAAATGCGCTCTTGCTTATCCTTACGAAGATGCTTTAGGGTACGCATATTGTGTAAACGGTCGGCCAATTTAACCAAGATGACACGGATATCCTTAGACATGGCCATAAGCATCTTACGGTGGTTTTCAGCCAATTGCTCCTCGTGGGACTTGTACTCAACCTTACCAAGCTTAGTAACACCGTCTACGATATTTCGTACATCCGTACCAAAATCCATTTCTAAATCATCAAGCGTTTTTTCGGTGTCTTCAACGACATCGTGTAAGAAACCACAGGCTACTGTCACTGCATCAAGATGAAGGTCTGCCAGGATACCTGCCACTTGAATAGGGTGAATAATATAAGGTTCTCCTGACTGACGAGATTGCCCACTATGAGCATCTGTCGCATAATGCCAGGCTTTTTCAACTAATTTCAAATCATCTGCTGACATGTAGGCCGAGCAAATGTCTAAAATTTCTTCTCCTGTTACATTTTTATCTTTAGCCATGATTTCTTCCTTCGCTTCTTTTAATAACCTTTATTTTATCACTTTTACAAGTAAAGAAAAAGAGCTAGATAGGCAATTATTAACTGCAAGAAGCCAACTTGAAAAGCACAACATCTTGTGTTAGAATGATTGAACAAACACAAGATATAGATAGAAAGAGGACGCTTATGTCTCAACTTACCCTCGTTTATATTAGTCTAAGCGGTAATACCCAAAGCTTTGTCAAACGTATGTCTGACTATCTATCCCTCAACCACGGGATTGAATGTCGCCAAATCAATATTAAAGAGCTTAATCATGAAACCTTCCAAGTAGATGAACCCTTTGTCACACTCTTGCCAACCTACCTTGAAGGTGGAAATGGCGTGGACAATGGAGATGTCGAAATCCTAACCAATCCACTGGGAGATTTTATCGCAGCCCATGATAACCACAAACGTTGCTTTGGTATCATCGGTTCTGGTAACCGTAACTTCAATAACCAGTACTGCCTAACCGCCAAACAATACAGTCAACGTTTTGGCTTCCCTATGTTGGGAGACTTTGAGCTTCGTGGCACACAGTCTGATATCGAGCGTCTGGCACCTATTATTCTAGAAGCACAAAAGAACTTTAACCAACGCTAAAACTAGAGCAAAAAAGCCCTGATAGGGGCTTTTTATCTTGCTTAATTTTTCTCTTGCTTTTTGATTCCAAAGAATCCAGCCAAGGTCATAAGAACCATACCAGCTAAAGTTGCTGACATAGATTCGTCTGAACCAGTGTTTGGCAAGGCCTTAACTGAACTTGAACCTTGAGTTTCTTGTTCTTGAGCTTGAGGCAAGATAACAACTTGAGAGTTTGACAACTGGATAGCTGAAGCAGGTTTAGCCACGCTGGTGACTGCAGTAGCTTTTGGTGTCACACGCTTAGTTTGGTCTGCTGTCTCAACACCTTTTGGTGACTTCTCAGATTCTTTCTTAGTCGTATCCTCAACTTGATTTGCCTTTTCCTTAACAACCAAACGATACTCTGCAAATCCTGCTTGTGTTGATGGTCCTACATAACTAATGGCATCCTGACCATCAAGGTGGGCACGCGCATTGTCAGATGAGGCAAAACGGATATCTGCATTCGTAATATTAGGAACGAAACTCCAATTTCCATCAGCAGTTGGGTTAATCGTTTTCTCACTAACGATATAATCAATGATTGCCTGACGATTCTCAAGATTGAGGAGACGTTTTTCTGCAGCATCCTTAACACCAGGGAAATTACCAGTCGCACGATAGTTGTTAGTCACAACAAGGAAAGTCTGATTCAAATCAATGGGTTTACCTTGATAAGTCAAGTCACGAACACGACTAGCATCTGGGTTAACCAACTTACCTTCACGATCGTATTTGTTAGGTTGTGTCAAATCAAACTTATAAGTCACCCCATCAATCACATCGTAATTGTATGAGCGATAGCTACTATTAATGAGTTGTTGTGGCTCTTTGCTATTAGGATCAATCTGATTGAACTGTCCTGCAGACATTTCCAACCATTCTTTTATTTGTGCACCAGTCACCTTGAGTAGGGCAGTAACATTGTCGTAGAGGTAGAGGTCCGCGACATTCTTAATGGCTAGTGGTCCTGCTGGAATATCGGTATAGTAGGTCGCATCCCCACGAGTCCCCGCCTTGAAAGGTGCTGCAGCTGAGAGGAGTGGAAGATTCTCATCTACTGTTCCCGCTACTTGTTTTTTAGCATACCATAGTTGTGCATTATTAACGATTTGAATAGATGGATCGTCCTGAACCTGAGCAAAATAGCTAGTAATTGGTGCAGTAGTCTCACCAACTTCCTTACGAACATAGTTGATTGTTCCATTATGGTCATGAGCAGCCATATTAATTAAGTCCTTGTCCGCAACATCTGACTTAGTATCAATCTTTTCAAGCTTGGCCTTACTGTTAACAACTTTCCATTTACCATCCGTGTAAGTCAATTTGACATCCATGATGCCTAGATGATCTCCGAATTTACCAGCCATAACCACAGGTTTCCCATTGATGAGACCATTGACATCATCTACACCAGGATATTTCGCATAAAAACTTGTACCATCTCCATTTGGGAAATCCGCATGAGAATGCCCTGTCGCAACAGCATCAACACCTTCGATACCAGCAATTTGGTAACCTTCATTTTCCTCATTCTTAGTGTATTCATTGTCACCAATACCAGAGTGAGCAGCAACAAGGATAAAGTCAGCTCCTGCAGCCTTCATCTTAGGAACGATAGCCTTAACAGCCTCCATTGGATCATCCACAGTTACCTTACCTTCAAGGTTGGCCTTATCCCAAACCAAAATCTGTGTTGGAAGGACACCAGTAATACCGATTTTTAGCGTTACCTGTTTGCCGTCTGTATCAGTAAAGGTCTTGTTAACAATTTTATAAGGGTTGTAATAGTAGTCACCTGTCTGAGCATTACGCACATTGGCATTGATAATGTTAATCTTAGCAGCCTTAACCATACGATCCAAAAATTCTAGACCATAGTTAAACTCGTGGTTTCCAAGTGTTTCGGCATCGTAACCCAGCATCTCAAAGGCCTTGTACATAGGGTGAGTCTCACCTTGGGCAACAGGGTCAATCAAAGCCTTATAAGTCCCAAAAGGAGTTCCCTGAATCGTATCCCCACTGTCCACTAATACCGTATTGGGATTAGTTTCACGGGCTTTTTTGATAAGAACAGCAGTTTTAGACAGACCAACTGTTTGAGACGGCTTATCTTGATAATAATCATAGTTAACCAAGTTGGTATGAAGGTCTGTTGTTGACAAAATCTGCATATCAACAGTCTGCCCCTCATGAGCAGGCTCTGTCACAGTTTCAGCCTGTACTGGCACCGCTGGTGTCACCTGATTGGCATTCGTCAAAACAGCACTGGCTTCTTGACTTGCTTGGGCCGTCGAGGTATTAGCTGATGACTCTGCAGATGCATTTGCAGCTACTGTTGTTGATGTAGGAGATACAGTCTCTGTCCCTCCTTGAACAACTGTTCCTGAAGTGCCTTGTCCAGATACGGCAGCAGTCCCACTATCTGTCACAGTTTCAGTTGAGGTCGTTGGTACTGGTGCCGTTGCTTCATCAGCTTGCCCTACGACTTGTGGCACAGTCAAGAGAGCAAAAAGGCCCAAAACCACAGCAGATTGAGTCACATAACGATTCGTTTTCATTAAAAATCTTCCCCTTTTATAAAGATAGTACAATTATATTAAATCTAAATAAGATTATCAACTTTTTTAGAAATGCTCGATTTGTCATACAAAACTAATGACACGATGCAATCTTAGCTGAAAAGTATCAAATACAAAAAAAGTTGGAACAAGGCCAACTTTCTCTTACTTATTCAATTCCAAGGCATAACTGACACTACTCAAAGCATAGAGAGGAGCAGTTTCCGTCCGCATAATACGAGGTCCAAGGCCAATTTTAATACCACCAGCCTCTTCAAAGGCGTCAATCTCAGACGGAGAAATACCACCTTCTGGTCCGAAGATAAAGAGAATTTTCTGACCATTCTCTACCTGAGCCAACTCACGAGCTAGAGTAGCCAACTCACCTGCTTTGGCTGTTTCCTCATAGGCGATAAAAATCTTATCAAAATTATCTAATTCTGATAGAAATTCCCCTTTTTTCTCGAACAATCTGACTTCTGGAACACGATTACGCTTGGATTGTTCTGCAGCTCCTAGACCAATCTTGGCAAGCTTATCTTCCTTCTTGGCAAGCTTCTTACCATCCCACTTAACCACAGACCAGTCGGCAGGGAAGGCCCAAATAGCCTGAGCTCCAAGCTCTGTTGCCTTTTGTGTCACCAACTCCAGCTTATCTCCCTTGGGAAAACCTGAGGCAATGGTTACAGAAACAGGCATCTCGACATTATCAGTTAAGTCTTCAATCACTTCAAAGACATGATTCTCACGGTCAGTCACACGCGCAAGACGCTTGATACCATCTTCAAAAACCAAGACAACCTGATCATCCTCTGTTAAACGCATAACGTTAAACATATGCTTCACAGTATCCTTGTCTTTGATGATTACTGGATTTTCAACCTGCCCCTTTATAAAATACTGTTGCATTTAGCCTCCGATCACACCTGAAATATCATCCGTCTTTTTGAAGACACAAGCATTCCACTCTCCCTGAACCATGTGAGTTTCTAGGAAGAAACCTGCTTTCTCAGCCGATTCACGCACCATATCCCATTTTTCAGAAATAATACCTGACATAATCAAATAACCTTCATCCTTAACCAAACGGTAGGCATCTTCCGTCAGATGAATGAGAATGTCCGCCAAAATATTAGCCACGATAACATCAGCTTCTTGCGTCACACCCTTCAAAAGATCTCCCGCAGCAACGTGGATATTTTCCATATCAGGATTCATATCAATGTTTTCCTGTGCCACTCGAACCGCCACATCATCAAGGTCATAAGCGTAGATTTCCTTGGCACCAAGCAGAGAGCTGGCAATCGAGAGGACACCTGAACCAGTCCCCACATCAATCACCGTCTCACCACCACGAAGCACCTGCTCCAAGGCAAAGAGGCTCATCTTAGTTGTTGGATGTGTTCCTGTCCCAAAGGCCATACCAGGATCCAACTTAATGATCTTTTCCCCCTCTGATGCTTCATAATCCGTCCATGACGGTACGATGGTCAAATCATGGGTAATTCGTGCTGGTTCATAGTATTTTTTCCAATTCTCAGCCCAATCCTCTTCAACCAATTCTTGAGTAGCCAAGTGAATATCTCCTGTTTCAAGACCAAAATCTGTCAACTCAGCCAAACGCTCATTGACCTGCTTAGTAATGGCCTCGATATCTGCTGACTCTGGATAATAAGCCGTAATTTTAACCGTCTCAACCTGCTCAACCTCAGGATAAAGTTCCCCAAAACGGTCCGCATTTTCCAAATAATCTGCACTATCATCAATAGCCACACCCTGGCTCCCAGACTCAATTAAAATATTAGAAGCCGCTTCTTCGACCTCACGATTAACTTCAATCGTTAATTCTTGCCATTTGTCCATTTATTTCTCTGTTTCCTTTCCTACTAAATAGTCTTTAAAGCGTTCCTGCAACTGGGGAATGACACCTTCTGCTTTTATAAAATCCTCTATAGGCATTAGTTTAAATTCCTGTCCCTCGTCACCAAAACGAATCTCACGATACTGCTCTTGGCTAATTTGGCCAACCACAAAGACAGCTGACCTATCTTTATCCAACATACTAGGATAGATTTTCGACCAAATAATCGATTCCTCTTTCAAAGTCAAGCCCAGCTCCTCCCAGACCTCACGTTGAAGACATTCAAGAGGCGTTTCTTGACCTTCTCTTCCACCACCTGGCAACTCCCATGTATTTGGCCAAGGAATATCTGGTTTATTATCTCTGAGAATGACCAAAATACTTTGCACTACGAGTAAGGCAGCCTTAACACCTGTAAAATCGAACTGATCTTTTAAATAAGCATCCATCCCTTTTCGCTCCCTTTAATACCTTGGATAAGCAAAAAATTCCTTCTCTTCAAGTTGAGTTTTCCCTTTTTCGAAAGCTTCTTTGTCCCAAACCAAACCGAATTCCTCAGGTCCATCATCAGATAGAAAATCCATCAAGTCACTCAATCCTTCTGTTGCCACCTCATTCAAGGTCTCCGCAAAATAGGACAAAAACTCACGAGATAGACCTTTCTTAGGTTCATATGGAATTGTCACTAGGTAGTCCTCTTCATCAAAACGTGATTTTGCTGGATTGTAAAAGAGCACGTAATCCTCAAAAATGACATCTTCATCAGACACTTCACCCTTATCATCAATAGTCTCGACATTACTATTGTTTTGCGCTTCTAGGATGAACGTTACTTCCACAGCATGATTCTTTTTATCCCAGTCCATCGCAAAATCATAGTCCAAGTGCTTATCCAGTTCTTCTTCTAATACTGACAAAAAGCCGAATTTAGCCATTTGTTTTCCTCGTTCTTTCTTATTATTCCCTTTATTTTAGCATAAAAGGAGCCAATAAAAAACAGAGTAGGCTATCCCACTCTATCTTAGATAATTATTTAGCATTTTCAACCGCTGCTGTCACAAAGGCACTGTAAAGTTCTTCAGCATGGTTTGGACGGCTATGATATTCTGGGTGGTATTGCGCTGCCACAAAGAATTTCTTGTCTGGGAGTTCTACAACTTCCATCAAACGATTATCTGGTGACACACCTGAGAATACAAAGCCTTCAGCCTCAAACTGTTCACGGAATTTAGTATTAAATTCATAACGGTGACGGTGACGACGTTGAACAACTTCTTGGTTGCCATAAGCTGCAGCAGCCTTAGAACCTGGTTTCAACTTACATGGGTAAAGACCGAGACGAAGAGTACCACCCATGTCTTCAATGTCAATTTGATCACGCATAATATCGATAATTGGATATTTTGTGTTTGGATCAAGCTCAGCTGAATTAGCGTCATCCAAGTGAAGAACGTGGCGAGCAAACTCAATACATGTCAATTGCATACCGAGACAGACACCTAACATTGGCACATCATTTTCACGTGCATAACGAATAGCTTGAATCTTACCTTCAGTACCACGTTGACCGAAACCACCAGGCACGATGATACCATCAGCATCAGCCAAACGAGAAGCAACATTTTCGGCAGTCAAATCATTAGCATTGACCCAGTCAATATCAATGGCAGTATCATTTGCCAAACCAGAGTGTTTAAGTGCCTCAACCACTGACAAGTAAGCATCGTGAAGCTCCACATACTTACCAACAAGGGCAATCTTAGTTGTCTTCTTAAGATTAAGTACCTTATCAACCATAGCAGACCATTCTGTCATATCTGCAGCTGGAGCATCTAGTTTCAAATGATCACAAACGATTTGATCCATACCTTGAGCCTGCATATTAAGTGGCACTTGATAGATATGTTCCACGTCGAGTGATTCGATAACAGCCTCAGGTGCAACATCACAGAACTGAGCCAATTTATTCTTAATCCCTTGACCAGCAGGTTGTTCTGTACGAATAACCAACATATTTGGTTGGATACCCAAACCACGCAATTCCTTAACAGAGTGTTGCGTTGGTTTTGTCTTCATTTCACCAGCAGCCTTCAAATAAGGAAGAAGCGTTGTGTGGATATACATAACGTTATCAGAACCCACATCAGCCTTCATTTGACGAAGAGCTTCAAGGAATGGAAGACTTTCAATATCCCCAACCGTACCACCAACTTCAGTGATAATGACATCTGAATCAGTCGTTGTCGCTGCACGCTTAATCTTGTCTTTCAAAGCATCGGTGATATGCGGAATCACCTGAACAGTCGCACCAAGATACTCCCCTTTACGTTCCTTACGCAAAACTTCGCTGTAAATCTTACCAGTAGTCACGTTAGAGTATTTATTAAGATTGATATCAATAAAACGTTCGTAGTGACCAAGGTCAAGGTCAGTTTCAGCACCATCATCAGTAACATAAACTTCACCGTGTTGGTAAGGACTCATTGTCCCTGGGTCAATATTGATGTAAGGATCGAATTTTTGAATCGTAACCTTAAGACCACGGTTCTTAAGCAAACGTCCAAGACTTGCAGCTACAATCCCTTTACCAATTGAAGATACCACACCACCAGTGACGAAAATATATTTTGTCATGTTAACTCCTTATAATATAATTCAAAACAACTACAGATAGTAGATTGATTACCCACTCAGATAATCACGACAGCCCTTTCCTAGTACCTGATGGGAGCGGTACAAAGTACCTCACCTTAGACAAGTCCAGTAAATGACTAAAAACAAAAATGACCCCCAAGAGTTTCACTCTGGGAGCCTTAATCATGACCTCTTCAAAAGAGGTGCCCGATAAATAGTCTAAACTATCCAAGACCATTTGTCAATGAAAACTTAGTCGTTTGACTCATCCTCATAGTCATCGTCATCATCTTCTTCTGACAACTCAACATCATCCAAATCATCATCTGGAATAATTTCATTCAACTCAGAGTCATAAGATTCCACTTCGGCTTTCTCATCATCTTCGCTATCGTCGTCATATTCAAGACTATCAGAATCAGGTGTGAAGTTTTCGTCTTCTGGATCATCGTCATTATAATCGATGGCATCTTCATCACCATCCATGAAGGCATTAACTTTCTTGTTCTTGCGTTTTGGTGCATTTTCATCAGTATCTTCCAATGTGATGACCTCTTCATCGATTTCATCAATTGCATACCATGAACGCAAGCCCCATTTGTTATCACCTAGTGGAATGAAACTTCCATCCGTATTCAAATCTGAATAAAAGAATGGCAAAGCATTGCGGATATCAGCATCCGATTTTTCTAAGTAATTTTGAATTTCATTGACCAAATCATTGAAATACATTTCATTATCACGACCACGTGTTTCTAAGATAGCACGGGCCACTTCAATCATTGATAATTCACTTTTTTCTTGTCCAGCAAATACGTCTAGTTCCAAAGTGGTTCTCCTTCATTCTTACTCAAGCTAGTTTCTATCAGAAATAGCTCAGCAATCAATTTTTCGCTACCTTTTATTTTACGCTAAAAAGAGTCAATAGTCAAAGCATTTATAGAAGAAAAAATCAAGTCTCAACAGAAACTTGATTTTAGTCATATTATTTAACTTTTGCTGTGCTTGTGATAACTTCAACAGCTTTCTTCATAGTGATATCGTGTTTAAGCATTTCAGGTGAAAGAAGTGCAGAAACTTGTGATACTTCCATGTTGTACTCAGCTGCAAGATCGTTAATTTCTTTTTGGATTTCTTCTTCTGTAGCGTCGAATCCTTCAGCAGCAGCAACAGCTTCGATAACAAGGTTAGTTTTCACACGTTTGTCAGCGTCAGCTTCATATTGTTTGTGAAGATCTTCTTGAGTTGTACCAGTGATTTGGAAGTACATTTCAGGAGAGATACCTTGACGTTGCATGTTGCCCATGAATTCGTTCATAGCACGGTGAACTTCGTCTTCAACCATTTCTGCTGGCAATTCAACGATTTCAGCGTTTTCAACAGCCAAATCAAGTGCAGCACCTTCAACAGCGTCATCAAATGCAATTTCTTTAGCTGCTTCAAGTTCTTTACGGTATTTAGCTTTCAACTCGTCAAGAGTTTCGACTTCATCGTCAAGATCTTTAGCCAACTCATCATCAAGAGCTGGAACTTCTTTAGCTTTAACTTCGTTAACTTTAGTAACAAATACAGCAGCTTTACCTGCAAGGTCAGCAGCTTGATAGTCTTCTGGGAAAGTTACTTTAACTTCTACTTCATCACCAGCTTTTGCTCCAACCAATTGGTCCTCGAAACCTGGGATAAATTGACCTGAACCAAGTTCAAGAGAGTGGTTTTCACCTTTACCACCATCAAATTCAACACCGTCTACTGAACCAACAAAGTCGATAACAACAGTGTCGCCATTTTCAGCTGCACCTTCTTTAACAACCAATTCAGCCAAGTTTTTGCGTTCGTTTTCAAGCTTAGCATCAACTTCTTCATCAGTAACTTCTTTAGAAGCTTCAACTGAAACTTCAAGATCTTTATATGCACCAAGTTTTACTTCAGGTTTTGTAACAACTTCTGCAGTAAGTGTCCAATCTTGACCTTTTTCAATTGATTTTACATCAATTTTTGGTTGTGCAACAACATCAAGACCAAGTTCAGCAATCGCTGCTTCATAAGCTGCTGGAAGAATTGCATTCAAAGCATCGTCGTAAAGAGCTTCTTCACCAAATTTTTGGTTAAATACGGCACGAGGCATGTGTCCTTTACGGAAGCCTGGAGCGTTCAAATTCTTTTTAACCTTGTTAAATGCTTGATCCAAAGCTGGTTGAATTTTATCTTGACCGATAGTGAATGTCACCACACCACGGTTAGTGGCTGTGTTTTCAAATGATACAGACATGTAGTCATTCTCCTTAAAATTTTTTATAGATACAGTTTAGTTTACCATATTTCAAAGCCTTTTAAAAGTTTTTTTATCCAATTTAATCACAAGAAAATCGTTAGAAACTGCTACTTTTTCAAAATTTTGATAAACTAGAGCTATGAATATTTTACAAAGATACATCCAACAATTTAATTTTGAAGAGACCCTAATGGTACTCATTACGAAAGGGATTAAACTCCTTATTCTCCTCATCATCTTTCTTCTTAGTAAGAAGATTATCAACTTCCTTTTTAAACATACAGTGGGACGCTCTCTAGCTTGGACAATTCAAACACCTGCTCGACAAAAAACCATTGAACGATTACTACACAATTGCATGAACTACGTGCTATACTTCTTCCTTGTTTACTGTCTTCTTAGTATCCTTGGGGTCCCAGTATCTAGCCTCCTTGCTGGGGCAGGACTTGCTGGGGTTGCTCTTGGTCTAGGAGCTCAGGGCTTCCTATCTGATGTCGTTAATGGTTTTTTCATATTGTTAGAAAACCAATTTGAAGTCGGTGACGCAGTTGAAGTAGGAGCCGTTACAGGCCTTGTTTCAACCGTAGGTATTCGAACTACTCAAATTCGAGGATTTGATGGAACCCTCCATTTTATACCTAACAGAAATATCACAATTGTATCTAACAAATCTCGAGGGGACATGAGAGCTCAAATTGATATCCCAGTCTATCCGTCAACCGATATCAATAAAGTGACAAGCATCATACAAAAAGTAAATCAAGAAAACATTGAAAACTATCCTCAAATCTGTGGAGCTCCAAATATCATTGGATTAAGCACAACTCCTTCTGGACAACTAGTATTTCGTATTGATATTTTTACGAAAAATGGACAACAAACTCATATCTATGCTGATTTCTTAAAACTTTACCAAGAAGCTCTAATCAAAGAAAAGATTGAACTTCCAAGATTCATTGGAAACCCTATAGCAGTAAAATAAATTCATTACATTAAAAACACTTCAAAAGATAGATAAGATAGATCTACTTTCGAAGTGTTTTTTATTCATATTAATCAATAATGCTAGTCAAGGTTCTATATTAAGAATTAATCATCTTCATTGTAAGGATCAAAATCAACCATCCAAAATTTTAACTCTCGAATCATCTTTTTTCGACCTCTAAAACACTCCCCAGCTAGCAAACGGTCTAACTTAGTAGAATCTTCCGAAGACAACTGATTACGGAAAGCATTAAGCTGCTCGTCATAAACAAGCCTATCAACAGCATCTAACTCTTTATTTGGGAGACAAAAAGCAATATCTGAAATTTCGATATAACATTGTCGATTAGCTTGTCGTTTTACAGACTCCTGCCTTCTAACCTCATCATTAAGTCTATTTCTAAATTTCGTTTTAAAATATCGCCGTAACTTATCATCATCAGACTTTAATTCAGGAAACTTTTCTAAAAGCTGATAAAGCGTCATCATAGCTTCTTGCTCCATATCAGCTTGGTCCCAAAGTTGGATGAAATATTGTCTACTAGCCTTAAGTACAATCGGCCTTACAACTTCATATGCATGAACAAAAACTTCTTGTTCCATTAAACCTCCTATAAATAGATAAAATATTTGCAATTAAAATAATTACGAAACCTATTATAAGAGATACATAAGAAATAAAATAGAGACATATATGTCACTATAAAAATGATAGACTCTATAATTTCTGAAGTGGGTAAAACCACTGTAGAGATTATAGAGCTTTTTGAGTATACACAAAAATTCCCATAAGAACTATAATGAAAAGCGACCAAACCATCATTAGAGCTTATAAGATTTATTAAGAATACCACAGAATTAATCGGAAATAGAGAGTAAAATATTAAGGTTTCCCTTGTTTTTGAAACTGTCACTCATATCCAAATTTAAACAAACCGTGAGAACCGGTGGCTTGCTCTTCGGCTAAAAGCTTTTCGAAACCACTAGCACGGCTAGTGGTTTTCGTAAAACAAAAAAGCTAGACCTAAGTCTAGCAATGAGAATTATACTCCGCCAGTAGGACTCGAACCTACGACATCATGA
>NZ_LSIZ01000121.1:0-203 GCF_001556505.1 Streptococcus sp. CCH8-H5
CGTCGTTACGCTTCACTTGATGACTCAGTAATTCCAGATGCTGAAAACTTGAAAGTAACTTTGGAACGTGCCCGTCCATTCTGGGAAGATAAAATCGCTCCAGCTCTTAAAGATGGTAAAAACGTATTCGTAGGTGCACACGGTAACTCAATCCGTGCCCTTGTAAAACACATCAAACAATTGTCAGATGACGAAATCATGGA
>NZ_LSIZ01000122.1:0-567 GCF_001556505.1 Streptococcus sp. CCH8-H5
TTATCGCGACTGTAGGCGACATTGCGGATAAAGAATTTAACAACCGTGTAACTCCTCCAGAAGAACCTAAGTTCCAACCAGAGAAATACGTTCTTAGCAAAGATAAAGGTGAATTCGATATCACTGGTACCAAACTTCTTGATGATGATTCTGAGTTGACTGATAAATATGGAGAAACAAATACTGATCCATATGTCGATAAAACTGACAACAACGAAAAAATTGATACAGGTAAAGTTGACAAAGATGAAAAACCAATATTCGACTTTATAAACATCAATACTCAACCAGTAAAACGTGGTGACACTATCAACTACCAAGTATGGCTTGATACAACTCAATTTGATGCAAACAACAAGGATAACATTCAATCTGTTGGTATCACTGATACTTACGATAAAGCTAAATTGGAAGTAAGTGAATCAGCAATCAAGGCTTACGATGGTAAGAGTGGTGACGACGTTACAGACAAATTCCATATCACAGTTAATAACGGAGTGATTGCTGCAACTCTTAAAGCTGGCTTCACTAAGTCACTTGGCGATGCAGAAAACACTCAAGTTATCG
>NZ_LSIZ01000123.1:0-208 GCF_001556505.1 Streptococcus sp. CCH8-H5
CATCAGTAGAAGTAACTGCAGAACCAGGCTCAACTGTTGCTCTTTACGATAAAGATGGCAACAAGATTGGTGAAGGAACGGCTGCTAGCAATGGTAAAGTAACCATCACACCAACAGTTGATATTCCAGCAGGAAATGTAACAGCTAAAGCAACAGATGCGGCAGGTAACACATCAGACGCAAGTGATCCTAAAGTGGCGACAGACAC
>NZ_LSIZ01000124.1:0-632 GCF_001556505.1 Streptococcus sp. CCH8-H5
CAGTTGGTTTGTTTGGTTTTTCAACTGTCTTGCTTACTGGGTTGTAGTAGTTAACAACTTGAGCTGCTTTGTTTTCGATATCTGCACCAGCTACAACATCGTCTTTCACTGTTGCTGGAATATCAAATTTATAGTAGCGTCCAAATTCAAACTTCGTTGTATCAATGATTTGAGTATTTTCAGCGTCGCCAAGTGACTTAGTGAAGCCAGCTTTAAGGTTAGCTGTAAGAACACCGTTGTTATCAGTGATATCGAACTTGTTAGTAACATCTGCACCAGTTACAGAATCATAAACCTTGATATCTGAAGCATTAACAGTCAATTTATCCTTATCGTAGTTATCTGTGATTCCTACTGTTTGGATGTTGTCTTTGTTAGCTGCATCAAATTTAGTTGTATCCAACCATACTTGGTAGTAAAGTTTTTGACCACGTTCAACTGTCTTGGTATTCAAGTTTTCCAATTCGTTGTTGTTTGTATTATCAACATATGGATTGTTGTTTGTTTCACCATATTTATCTGTCAATTCAGAATCGTCATCAACGAGTTTAGTACCAGTGATATCGAATTTCGCTTTAGAAACAACGTATTTCTCTGGTTGGAACTTAGGTTCTTCTGGAGGTGTTACACGG
>NZ_LSIZ01000125.1:0-1059 GCF_001556505.1 Streptococcus sp. CCH8-H5
TCTTTGACGAACCAACGTCAGCCCTTGACCCAGAGACTATCGGTGACGTGCTTGCAGTTATGCAAAAGCTTGCCAAAGGTGGCATGAACATGGTTGTCGTAACCCACGAAATGGGCTTTGCCCGTAGTGTGGCTGACCGTATCATTTTCATGGCTGAAGGTCAAGTTCTTGTAGACACTACGGATGTGGATGGTTTCTTTGACAATCCAACTGAACCTCGTGCTGTTCAATTCCTTTCTAAGATTATCGATCACAACTCTGATAATGTCCAAGTGGACGCCTAAGGAGGGCTTATGTTAATCAAGAAACTTAGTCGCATTTTAGCAATCTCTGTTATAGCTTTTCTAGCAGTTCTCCTCTGGAACACTAAAAGTAGTCAGGCAGATGAAAGCAGTAAACTACTCAATAGTGCTGCAATTCAAAAAATTGTCAAAAAAGGGACACTAAACGTTGGTGTCAAACAGGATGTCCCAAACTTTGGTTACTATTCAGCCAAAACTAATACCTATCAAGGGATGGAAATTGACCTCGCTAAGAAAATTGCCAAAGAACTTAAGGTTAAGGTGAATTTTATAGCGGTTACTCCACAAACTCGTGAAGCTCTTATGGACAATGGGACTATTGACATGCTTATCGCTACTTATACCATTACAGATGAACGTAAGGCTTCATATGCCATGTCAAATCCTTACTACTACGACCAAATCGGTTTCCTCGTTCAAACCAAATCTGGCTACAAGAAACTTTCTGACCTAAACGGTAAAACTATTGGTGTATCTCAAGGGTCCTCTGCCAAAGCTGCTGTTGAAGAGTACGCTTCAGCTAATAACCTTAAGTTTGACTACGTTCAACTTGGATCTTATCCTGAGTTAGCCGTATCACTCTATGCTTACCGTATTGACGCCTTTGCTGGTGATAAATCAATCTTGTCAGGTTACGAAAGTGATAAAACCAAGATCCTCGATGAAGGTTTCAAAACACAAGAGTACGGTATTGCCTCAAGCAAGTCTAACCAAGAGTTGATTGATTATACCAACGATTTGATTGCTAAATGGCAAA
>NZ_LSIZ01000126.1:0-222 GCF_001556505.1 Streptococcus sp. CCH8-H5
AAGAAGTTAAAGAAGTCCGTGTCCCAATCTGGTCAGATAAGAATGGCCAAGACGACCTTACTTGGTATCATGCCGACAAACAATCAGACGGTAGCTATAAGGTTCATGTAGATAAAGCCAGCCACAAGGGCGATGCCGGTACCTATTCTGTGCATCTTTACTATATGTTGGATGGTAAGCGAACTTATATTACCGAAACTACAGCCACAGTCCCTGAAACTC
>NZ_LSIZ01000127.1:0-2937 GCF_001556505.1 Streptococcus sp. CCH8-H5
GCGCCGACTCATGACTATTAAACTTAGTCACTAAGAAGACAGCGAGGATAACTACAATAAGAGCTGATAGAATACCAATGAGTTTACTTGTATTTTTCATGAGTGAGATTCCTTTTCTGATAATTTACGAGGTTATTATAATATCTAGAAAGCTAAATTTTTCATTGAAGTCATAAACAGTCGTTTTTTCGTCATAATCAAACCACATCTTCTATTTTTAGCGTCTGTTTAAAACGATAGTCTTTAGATTGTGTTGACAAAGAACAATTAGGGTACTTCCCTAAAATCTCTCGAACAGTGGACAGACCTATACCACGTCCCTCTCCTTTACTTGAGCGGCCAAGTTTAAAGATACCGACTGTATTGATAGATTCTTGAGCAATGGTATTCTCCACTATTACTACCTTCGTCTCTCCACTGATAAGAGCAATGTTCACTTCTTTAGTACTGCTATCCAAACTCCCCTCAATAGCATTATCCAAGAAGATGGACAGCACCGTTATGAAATCCAACAATTCCATCCTCGATACTTCAAAGACGTCGCTGACCTCAAGGTGAACGGTAATAGACTGTCCCTGTGCTTCCAAGATTTTACTAGCCAAGACACCTTTAACGGCTTCATCTTTAATATTAATCAAGTTGGCAATTTCGTACTGTTTTCCCTCAATCCGAGTCTTTGTTTTTTCAAGAATGTTATCGTAGATATCAGAAATGATAGCTATATCTTTGGAGTCAATGCCATATTTGATACTAGACAAAACATTTAGGTAATCATGCCTAAATCGACGAAGATCAGTATAGAGTCTCTCGATTTGTTGACTATAATGAGCCAAATCACTCATTTGCCTATCTTTTTGGAGTAGGACTTCTTCTTTTAGCCTCTCACTGAAGGTCGCATTGATATAAACAAGGGTCGCAAGAAAGAGTAAAGCATAAGTCACCACGAGATAAACATGCCAATCTCTTCCTCCAGGGCTCTGTTGCACAAAAAAGGTAATATATTGGAGAAGGAGGGCATAAGATAACATTGATATATCTATAAGCAATAAAAAGTACTTTGAAAATGACTTTCTAAAACCATAGTTCAATGCTTTGAAATCTACTTTTAAGGTCTTAATGATTAACCAAAACACAGGAAAGACTAGCAACTCAATGACAAGGTTTAAATGGAAATGGTTAAGTACTATCATATAATGACGATTGATGACTAAGGCAATCCCATAAATAATAAGATTGGAAACAAGCCATAGAAAATATCTAATAACCTATTGCCATAACGATTTCTGTAGAAGGAATAAACAACCAAGAAGGCATGCCCTAAAACATAGGATAGGGCTGGAGAAAGCACAAACAAAAATCGGATAATCAAGGGGATGATGATATACCATCTTAACTTTATCTTCTCGGAGGTAATATATTGATAAATGAGAATAAAGAGGATAATCTCCGCTAAAAAGTCTAGATTATCCAACACAAAATTAATCGCTGTCATCGTCCAATTCTCTCAATCAATTTCTTTAGTTTCAATTTTGAAACATAGCAAACGCCACCATTTTCAAAATAGACCGTCCCCGTACTTTTATCTAATTTGATGATATTTTCTGGATTAACTAGGAAGGACTTATGACATTTAAACAGTCTAGGGTCGCTCTTTTCAATTTGAGAGAGACTGCCATAAAACTCAATCTGCTCCTCTTTAGTATAAAGGATAACCTTATGAACGATATCCGAGGTCTCAAGGTACAAGATATCATGAAAGGGAACCTGAATAACGGTCTTAACATTCTCAATCCGAAAAGCGTCTTCTGGATTCTGACTCTGTATCTTTTTGCAGGTTAATAAGATAATACTTTCCACACGCTTTTGAAAGTCCTCTCCCTCCAAAGACTTATCAATAAAGTCTAGAGCTGCCAGTTGGTATTGAAAAGTTAAGGGAAGATACTCTGAATGAGTCGTGAAAAAAACAATATTGGCATAGGGGTCGTTCTTGCGAATCTGCTTAGCCACTTCTAAACCTTTTTTAGTATCGTCTTTAATCTGAATGTCCAGGAAAAAGAGCTGATGAGATCCTCTCTCAGTAACAGACTCTAACAGTTGATTGGGTTTGTCAAAAACCTCAAAGTCACCCACTTTAATGTTATTTTTCTTAAGAATCGTATGAATAACCTCTTCAATACGATTTTGTTGGATAAAATGATCCTCTAAAACATAGATGTCAAGCATGGCATAACTTCCTTTAGCATAATCTTAAGAGAAATTCTAAGTTAGAGCATTTCTTTAATAAATGAACCTCTCTTATTTATTCAAAATGAGATTTATTGTTCTCTTTACTCATTTTACATTTTTATTACAAAAAAACAATAGTTTGTAACATTTTTTTACTTCAATCAACTAAAAAAACACCCCACAAAGTTAGATTTTATCTGTCTAACTTTTGGGGTGCAGTTCATAAATAGCAATCTTTTTCGTACTAGTTACGATAATAAGGGACACCTTCAGCAGTTTGGTCCTGACCAATAACAAGGTAATCAGAGCCGTTACTACCTCCAGAAATCGCTCTCAATGCAGCTGAGCTTGTATCTGAGAAAACTCCTGCATAGAAAATATTATCTGAAACTCTTTGAGGCTTCAATTGAGCAGTATAACCTGTTGAGTTTTTAATAATTGTACCATCAGCATTAATTGTAACTGATTCACCATTCGCATTAGTCCAAGTTCCCACAAGAGAGCTAATATCACCATTGTCAAGGGCACCAAAGTCAAGCGATGATTGACTATTATTTGTGTTCTTTTCAGATTTAACCTTGTCTGTTCCAGCTGTTGCTTCAGCCACTTGTCCACCATCTGTAGTACCTGCTTGAGCTTGTTCTTGAGAAGAAGTCTTAGGTGCTACTGCTGAGGCCTGATTGTCATTTTCTTCATTTGTGACTGCTGAAG
>NZ_LSIZ01000128.1:0-645 GCF_001556505.1 Streptococcus sp. CCH8-H5
TGAACTCGTATGTTGTTCCACTTGGTAAATCTGCAACATTACCAATTGAATCTTGTGCATTTGGTGTTGAACCTGGAGTCACTGTTTGAGCCTTAGCTGTTGGATCATTCTTATCCGCATCTGTACGTAATCGAGTTGCTTCAACTGGATCACTTGCAACTGATGTATTACCAGCAACATCTGTCGCTGTCGCTGTCACATTCCCTGCTGGAATATCAACGGTTGGCGTAATCGTTGCTTTACCATCTGCTCCTGCTGTCGCTTCACCAATCTTGTTACCATCTTTATCATAAAGGGCAACAGTTGAACCTGGTTCTGCGCTCACTTCAACTGGAGTCTTAGTGCCGGCTTTACCGGTAAGGTCTGTAGCGACTACTGGTTTCGCTGGCGCTTCTGTATCTGCGCCAGTAGTTGCCTTAGCTGGAGCACTTGGATCTGAGGTGTTTCCTGCTGGATCGGTCGCTGTCGCTGTTACATTACCTTCTGGGATGTCGACTGTTGGGGTAATGGTTGCTTTACCATCTGCGCCTGCTGTCGCTTCACCAATCTTGTTACCATCTTTATCGTAAAGAGCAACAGTTGAGCCTGGTTCTGCGCTTACTTCAACCGGTGTCTTAGTGCCTGCTTTACCTGTAAGGTCTGTAG
>NZ_LSIZ01000129.1:0-8734 GCF_001556505.1 Streptococcus sp. CCH8-H5
ATTATCAATCACCCTACCAAGTTTTTCTGAGTTACTTGAAAAGTCTAACTTAATTGTTATCATTTAATTTATCTAACAGAGCCTCTGCTACTTTTTCAGGGATTCCAAGAGCTTGAATGTCTTCGGCACTGGCTTTTTGGATAGCTGTCATAGACTTGAAGTGTTTGAGAAGTTTTTGTTTGCGCTTAGGTCCTAACCCCTCCACGCCATCAAGTTTAGAACTGAAACTATTCTTACTACGGACTTGACGATGGAAGGTGATGGCAAAGCGGTGTACTTCATCCTGAATACGGTGAAGGAGGAAAAATTCCTCGGATTGACGTGGCAAATCAATGACTCGCAAAGGATCTCCAAAAAGCAATTCATTGGTTTGGTGCTTGTCATTTTTCTGAAGACCTGCAACTGGGATAGATAGATTGAGTTCCTTGCGAAGCACATCCTTGGCTACATTGACCTGACCTTGACCACCATCCATGATAATGAGGTCTGGTGGCGTTAGACCATCACGTTTGACACGACTATAGCGACGACGAATGACCTCACGCATACTGGCATAATCGTCAGGGCCTTCAACAGTCTTAATCTTGTATTTGCGGTACTCTTTTTTATTAGGTTTACCATTTTCAAAGACAACCATGGCAGAGACAGGGCTAGTTCCCATGATATTAGAGTTATCGAAAGACTCGATACGGACCGGTGTCGGAATCCCCATGAGTTTGCCTAGATTTTCAATAGCTCCTTGGGTCTTAGCCAAGTCTTTTTCGAGGAGATCAAATTTTTGGGTCAAACTGACGCGGGCATTTTTCGTCGCCAGATTAACCAACTGCTTCTTCTCTCCACGTTGAGGTTTAAAGACCTTGACCTCATCTCCAACTAGAGCCTCAACAGACTCTTGATCAATGTCTCCTGGAATGAAAATCTCCTTAGGCTTGAGATGACGACTATCCAGATAAAACTGACCCATATAGGTTAGGAAATCTTCCTCAGCATCATTATAATAAGGGAACATATTGACATCACGCTGAATGAGTTTCCCTTGGCGAACAAAGAAAACCTGAACACACATCCACCCCTTATCCACGTAGTAACCGAAGATATCACGGTCCTGCATGTCTTGACGGATAACCCTTTGCTTGGTCCTAAGCGTCGAAACCGCCTCAATCAAATCGCGATACTCCGCAGCACGCTCAAACTCCATCTGGTCAGACATATCCTTCATCTTGGCCTTAAGCTGATTAACGATTTTATCATCATGACCGTTTAGGAAATTCTTGACATCTTCAACCAAACCTTGCCAATAGTCCTCAGTGGTGTGACAGATGGTGTGGGCATTACATTGGCCAATATGGTAATAGAAACAGACCTTATTGGCCGGATTTTTACATTTCTTAAAGGGGAAAATACGGTCCAAAAGCTTCTTGATTTCATTGGCCGCACCAGAGTCTGGGTAAGGACCAAAATAGAGACCGCCATCCTTCTTAACCTGGCGGGTAATCAAGAGCCTTGGATAGAGCTCCTTAGTAATCTTGATAAATGGATAAGACTTGTCATCCTTGAGGCGGATGTTGAATTTAGGCATATTCTCTTGGATAAGATTAATTTCCAAAAGCAGGGCCTCAATATTGGACTCGGTTACGATAAATTCAAAGTCTGCAATCTCAGATACCAAAAGCTCCGTCTTAGTATCATGACTTCCACGAAAATAGCTACGCACACGATTTTTTAGATTTTTAGCCTTACCGACATAGATAATATTGCCGAATTTGTCCTTGTGGAGATAGCACCCCGGGTTGTTTGGGAGCAATTCCAGCTTATGTTTAATCAGATTATTCATGCTTTCATTGTAGCAAAAAAAGAGCTGAAAAGCTCTTAATAGTCATGGGTAAATACAATTTGAAAAGAGGTCTATTTGCTCAAAATCGTCAAAATTTCTTGGTAGTTTTTGACTTGATAGGTTGGAACAGCTGGAGTCTCATTAACCAAACCTTTTGGATTAAACCAAATGCTGTCAATTCCTGCATTATTACCACCTTGAATATCAGCAGTTAGACTATCACCAATCATGAGGGCCGAATCGGGATGAAAGTCATTCACCTGATCCGCAATTTTTTCAAAAAAGTCCGTAGACGGTTTGTGGGCACCCACTTCATCTGAAATGAAAATATCGTCGAAGAAAGGCAAGATGCTTGAGGCTTGCAGACGACCACGTTGGATGTAGCTAACACCATTAGTTGCTGCATAAATCTTGTGACCGCGATTTTTAACGTTCGATAAGAAAGCATGGGCCTGAGGCAACTCCTGCCCCTGTTGGCTCAAGAAATGCTGGTAACGGCCAGCTAAGTGTCTGCCATCAACCTCCTGTCCAAAATGCTCAAAAAGACGAGAAAAGCGAGTGCGAAGCAATTCCGGCTTAGTGATTAAACCATGATTGAGATCTTCCCACATGGAACGATTCATGGGGATATAGTGATCCTTGTAAACTTTAAGATCTCGTGAAGCCACCCCAGCTTCTTCAAGAAGGTAGGTCAAAGCCAAATCTTCAGCACGGTCAAAATCTAGGAGGGTGTGGTCAAGGTCGAAAAGTAAATGCGTGTAGGTCATGGTATATCCTTTCTAACTGGAAATCTTTAGGCTCTATTTTACCACAATCCAGCTATATATAAACAAAGAAACACAAAAGGGCGACCCGCAGGCCACCCTCTCAGATTTATGAAAAATAAGTATTGCTTACTTAATAGACTGCTATTATATCCATTGAACCTTAAAGAAAGCTTAAAGTAGCTTATTTTTTTGATTCTATAGATTTTTACTTAAACAGCGAATCTCTTTAATTCGTGGTATACTGAAAATACAAGATTAATCAAACGAGGCGTGTTATGAAAAATTTAAAATTTCAATCCGTTTTTGACATCATCGGACCTGTCATGGTCGGGCCTTCCTCTAGTCATACTGCAGGAGCTGTTCGTATTGGCAAGATTGTTTCTGCCATCTTTGGTGAGACACCGACTGAGGTAGAATTTCAACTTTTTAATTCCTTTGCCAAAACCTATCGAGGTCACGGGACTGATGTGGCTCTAGTAGCTGGTATTTTAGGTATGGAAACGGACGACCCTGACATCCCACGCGCTCTGGATATCGCATACGAAAAAGGCATTAAGGTCTACTGGAAAATTAACAAGGATAGTAATGCGCCACACCCCAATACGACTCGTATCACCTTAAAAAATGCTACAAAAACCATTTCTGCCACAGGCGTTTCTATCGGTGGAGGAAATATCCAAGTAACTGAACTCAATGGTTTTGCGGTCAATCTCAAGATGAATACACCGACTCTCATCATTGTCCACCAAGACGTTCCAGGAATGATTGCCCTTGTCACAGATATTTTGTCGCGTTATGGCATCAATATCGCCCAAATGACTGTTACTCGGGAAAACGCCGGTGAAAAGGCCATTATGATTATCGAAATTGACTCGCACCAGTGTGATGAGGCCGTCACTGAAATCGCTAGAATTCCTCATCTACATAATGTCAACTTTTTCAGCTAAGAGGGGGATTGCATGTTTTACACTATTGAAGAATTAGTTCAACAAGCTGACCGAGATTACCAAGGTAATATCGCCAAACTCATGATTGCTACAGAGACAGAGCTAACTGGACGGGAACGTCCTGAAATCCTAGCTCTGATGGCTCGAAATCTTGAAGTGATGAAGGAGTCTGTTCAGGCTGGTTTGTCTCCTGAGAAATCACCAACTGGCTTAACCGGGGGAGACGCTGCCAAACTGGATGCCTATATCAAAAATGGAAAGACCTTGGCTGATTCTGCCGTCTTAGGTGCTGCTAGAAATGCCATGGCAGTCAATGAATCTAACGCCAAGATGGGCTTGGTTTGTGCCACACCAACTGCTGGATCAGCTGGTTGTCTACCTGCTGTTCTTACAACTGCTATCGAAAAACTGGGCTTAACCGAATCACAACAATTGGATTTTCTCTTTACTGCTGGTGCATTTGGCTTAGTCATCGCAAATAATGCCTCGATATCTGGTGCCGAGGGAGGCTGCCAAGCTGAAGTCGGTTCCGCCTCTGCTATGGCTGCTGCCGCTATTACAATGGCTGCTGGTGGAACACCTTTCCAAGCCAGCCAGGCCATCTGCTTTGTGCTTAAGAATATGTTGGGACTCATTTGCGACCCTGTAGCCGGATTGGTTGAGGTCCCATGTGTCAAACGTAATGCTATGGGGGCAAGCTTTGCCCTAGTAGCTGCTGACATGGCCTTGGCAGGCATCACATCAGCCATTCCAGTCGACCAGGTCGTTGATGCTATGTATCAGGTTGGTTCAGCTATGCCAACTGCCTTCCGTGAAACTGCTGAAGGTGGCTTAGCAGCAACTCCAAAAGGAAAGGCACTAGCAAAAGAAATTTTTGGGTAATTTTTAGTAAAAAACAAAAAAACTTAGAAGCTTTCATACTTCTAAGTTTTTTCTTCTTACATAGCCTTTTCAACGTTTTGATTTTAGCTGAATAGCCATTTTGTCAAAAAGTGCCATGTTTCTTTGGCAATACTTGCAAGGAAGGTTGAGAGACTAAATGCGTTGAATTTTTTGAGGAGGTTCTCAACTAGTGGTGTGACAGTCTTAGGTGTTTCCACTGGAGCCTTACTTTCTTCTTGCTTACCAGTATTATCCTGAGATGAAGCTGGCACTGTGTTTGTACTGTCGTGACTATTATTTTGCCCAGTTGGTTCAGGCTCTGGAGCAATCTCAGGCTGATGCTCAGGTTCATCTGTTTTATTTTCCGAATTTGGCTCTGGACTAGGTTCTGGCTGAGGATCAGGTTTGATTGGTTCGTCAGTGGTGTCACTACTTGTGTTTGTCAGTTTTTCAGTAACGAAGAAGTTTTGGAATTCTACTGAACCATCCCAAAGACCGACACCTACATGGGCTTGATTGAAGTAATTATCCACGGCATCAAATTGATGATGGAGCACTTCCTTACCATCGACATAGACTGTCATGGTGTCCTTGCCCTTTTCAACCTTGACGTGGTGGTACTGACCATCATTGATTGCTTTATCCAGATGAGCTTCAGCGATGGTTTCACCACCAAAACGGAAGAGACGTACAGTATCGTTGTCAGCAAATTGGACAGAGTAGGCACGGCCTGGTTCTTCACGTTCCGCAGCTACAAAAAGGTTGACCAAACCATGTTGGTATTTGACATCGATATCATAGTCAAATTGCTTGAAGCCATTACTTTCATAGGCCATGAAGAAGTCATTGGCACTGACATTGCTATCGTAAAGGGTATCGTCATCAATATACCAATTACCAGTGACAGCTTTCAAGCCTTTAAGGTTGGTCGCAAAATTATTGAGAGTGATGGCAATATTAAAGGTCCTGGTCAGTGAAGGATTTTCAACTGAGGTTGCTGTGACAGTGAGATGACCTTTATGAAGAGCTTTGAGAGAAAGTTTATTGTCATGTTCAGTGAATGTCACCAAACTTGGTTCACTGACCGTCCATGTCACATCTTGCTCTTCAGAAGCGGGTGCCAGGTAAACCTGCAAGTCCTTACTTTGACCAACTTCGAGGGTCAAATCACCTGCAACTGTGGTGTTCATGGCAACGGCCTTAGTGACTTCCTTCTTGTCAGTCCAAGTACTCTTAATTGGATAAATAGCAATGTTTGCTTTAGCTGGACCACCTTCAACCAAGACACTTGCTCCAACGGCTCTTGGACTTGGGAAAATCTGGTTAGCACCTGCCACCGTATTACCCTTAGCAAAGACTTCCACACTCGCACGATCCACATAAAGATGCAAGTCAATAGAACCATCTTCATTGCGAGTCACTTGTTGGCTATTCACCTTAGCAAAGGCATCAGAAAGAATCGTACCAGATTGGCTACGGTCAATAGACAAAGTTTCCTTGGTTAAATCGTAAACGACCTTTGTAGCTTGACCATCACCGACGCGAAGGTTAAAGCCAACTGCTGTCGTGTCCTTCCCTGGTACAAAGTGAGAAACCACTTCATAAGTGTCACCTGTGAAATCTTTAAGCAGTTCATTGTCAGAAGCTACTCTGACATTTTCAAAATACTGGGCATTATCTGTATCACGAAGGCTTTCATAGGCCTTAACAGGTGTTTGTGTTAAGAGGTAACGGTCGCCTGATTTAACCAAACCAAGGTCAAGGTTAAGGTTAAAGGTACCATTAAATTTTTGACCAACAGTATCTGCAACCAGATTGCAATAATCTTCCCAAGTGTTCATCCAGTTGATTTCAGTCAATTGAGGGATGTTTGGATGCTCAGTTGTCCCAAAATCATGAACATAGTAAGTCATGGCAGCATAGGAATCCTTACCAAAATTCATGATTTCGTCATGGTCTTGGTAAACTTCATCAGCTACAAAGGCCCACTTACCATCCACTTGTTTAAAGTCTCCAACCTTGTAAGAACGACCACCACGTGAGAGGACCCACTTGAGAGCCCCATCATTGGCCACAATCGGATAGAGGTCAGGACATTCCGTATGCAAATCCTTATAGGTCGTTTCCACTTGCCAGTTCTTTAAGTCTTGTGAAGAATAAATGCGGAGTGGACCACCTGCAAGGACCATAAACCATTGGTTATCCCAGCGGAAGACCTTAGGGTCACGGAAATCTTGGTTTTGAAGGGGATCCTGAGACCAGTCGGCAACTACCTTGTCATATTTTTGCCAAGTTCTCCCCTCGTCCTCACTGTAGGCAATTTCAATCCGTTGCCCATTACCATTTGAAGTGATAATAGCTACCAGACCACCTTCCGGAGATTTGAAGAGGCCTGAACTATTGGTACTATCAACCACGACAGAGCCTGAGAACATGTGACCTGTTGCATCTGGATAGAAGGCTATAGGCTCTTCATCCCAATGAAGCAAGTCTCGGCTGGTCGCATGGACCCAGTGCATTGGCCCCCATTTGGTATCATCGTAAAATTGATAGAAGAGATGGTAACGTCCCTTGTAGAAGACCAAGCCATTAGGGTCATTAGCCCAGCCATCCTTGACAGAATAATGATACTGATCACGATAAAGCTCGTTGTAATACACATCATCACTCTGTCTGCGGTGGATATTAACACGATAAGTCAAGGTCACAGGACGGCCTAGTGAATCAGTCATACTACTTTCAATAATAAAGTAATTGGCACCTACAGCCACTGGCAATTGTGAAATATCTGTGTAAACATTTCCCTTGGCATCTTCTACCTTGATAACAGCATTTGGATTATGCTTAGTGATGTCAAAGCCTACTGTCTCTGCATTGTGTCCCACATATTGGATATGGAGTGGTTCTTCAGAGAAGAATTGGGCTTGTTTTTCAACAGATCCTGTTTTTGAGGTCACAACAAGATTGTCAATCAAAGGAAGACTGGCATCATCAAGATTAACATAGCGGGTGTTTTTGAAAATGACATTGGCATTCCAATTAAGAAGTCCAAAGTAACCTTCTGGAAGGACTTGAGGTTGACCCTTATCACTTTTTTGAAGAACAGCGTCGCCTGTACTTGCGACAAGCACATCATTGACATAGTAAGAAAGCCACTGATTAGCCGCAACTACTCTAAGATTGTAGGTTTCATCGGCAGTTGGTGTTACATCTTTTTCATCTACAAGTTGAATATCATGATTATTGACCCAACGCCAAAACTTAACCTTATGGTTACCAGAGTCTACGTTGACCCCGTACATATTTTTATCGCTACTATCATTGTTACCACGGAAAATGAGGGCAGCAGCACCACCAGCTTCCTTGAAGGTCACATCTGTTGAATAGATAAAATTCTTGCCCTCGGATTGAGAATAAAGGAAAGAGTCTCCCTTGTCTTTAGCTTCTGAATGAATACCGTCAGCCTGCATTTCCCAGTGACCATTTTGGTCTGCGGTCATCCCTTCTAGATTGGTAACCGCTTCATTATTAGGCAAATCCGTTTTTTCCGCTGTCACATGAACAGGACTGGTGCTATTCGTTACAACTGGAGATTGTTCTTGATTGGTCTGATTCAAATCGGCTTCTTGCGTTTGGTTAGTCACTTTCTCAGCCTCGCTAGCCTGTGTTTGTACTTCTTTTGACTGGTCAGGGCTAGGCTGAGTGGGATTCTCTTGAGCTGTTTGAGCAGATTCGGAAACAAGAGACGGGCTCGGCTCTACCACTTGGGGGACTTCCTTGGTCGTGCTAGGAGCAAGCTCCGCTTGAGGGGCAACTTGATGGTCAGTTTGAGCTACCACTTCTTGAGGTGTTGGGCTCACAGTTGCCTGTTCCACTTGGTCCGCATAGACAGGACCAGCCAGGGCCAAACCTGCAAAGCTTACCAAGGCACAGCCGTAGACCCAAGTCTTCCCACTTTTACGCATAAACCAATTTTTACAAACAGTATCATTCATGATTCTTCTCCTTCTTTAGAGTAACATTAAATGTTATCTCAGTTTTCATGAAAATTCAAAGTCAATACATTCGCCTTTATTAATAAGCCTGTCAAAGTTTCCGGAAATATCTCTAGGATTTACATTAAAACGGTAAACGCTTACTTTTAATATCATTATAGCACTATAATCTGAAAATACCATCTTTTTCTGTAATATTTTTCATATAAATCATAACCACCCGTCTAACGGGTGGTTTGATCAAGGGCTATAAACCCATAATACCAGCCAGCGCCTAAAGACGCTGGCTTTCACTTTGTTCAAGCCTTA
>NZ_LSIZ01000013.1:0-238 GCF_001556505.1 Streptococcus sp. CCH8-H5
TCAGCTCCACTACCGTCATCGACTAGAATAATGTCAAACATTTGATTTTCCTTATCCCGAATATTTTTCAAAAGTTCCAACAAACGGTCATCAGGTTCATAGGCAGGAATGACAATAACAACATCTTGAAACATCATCGACGTTCTCCTTTTTGACTTTTATTTTCGTACATTTTCTTATCAGCTATTACAAATAACGGTGCAAAATCAGCTCCACTACCGTCATCGACTAGAATAAT
>NZ_LSIZ01000130.1:0-3867 GCF_001556505.1 Streptococcus sp. CCH8-H5
TATGGGACTTTTTGTGTATACTCAAAAAGCTCTATAATCTCTACAGTGGTTTTACAAATCACAGAAATAAAAAAATCTGAATTATTAGCGAAATTTTGTTCTTTAAAGGAAAATAGAGTTTAATTGGAAGTGGTATAACAAATTTCGTTTTTATTCATTTAAATAGTTGTTAAGAAAAATTGATTTAGATTATCTGATAATAAGTTTTTACTTGACAAATTGAAGATAGTCATCTTTTATGACTATACCAATTTAATTGTTGACAACTAATAAAACTAGGTATATAATGACTTTGTTCGGTTCAATAATAGGATATTGAACTATACCAATTTGTAGGAAAGGGATAGTAATTTAAAAGTTGCTACAGGTAATAATTAATGTGTGGAATTGTTGGAGTTGTTGGAAATAGTAATGCAGTGGATATCTTAATACAGGGTCTCGAAAAGTTAGAGTATCGCGGTTATGACTCAGCAGGTATTTATGTGACTGATGCCCCAGATAAAGGTTGTCTAGTTAAATCAGTTGGTCGTATTGCAGATCTTCGTGCTAAAATTAGCTCCGATGTTAAGGGATCAACTGGTATTGGTCACACGCGTTGGGCAACACATGGTCAAGCAACTGAGGATAATGCTCACCCACATACTTCGGAAACAGGGCGCTTCGTTTTAGTTCATAACGGAGTTATTGAAAACTATCTCCAAATTAAAGAAGAATACTTGCAAGGACACAAATTTAAAGGTCAGACAGATACTGAGATTGCAGTTCACTTGATTGGTAAATTCGTTGACGAAGATGGATTATCAGTTCTTGAAGCCTTAAAAAAATCTCTTCATATTATCCAAGGGTCATATGCGTTTGCTCTTGTTGACTCTCAAGCACCAGATACGATTTATGTTGCCAAAAACAAATCTCCACTTTTGATTGGTGTTGGTGAAGGTTACAACATGGTTTGTTCAGATGCCATGGCTATGATTCGTGAAACTAGTCAATTTATGGAAATTCACGATAAAGAGTTGGTTGTTCTGACCAAAGATGCTATCACAGTTACCGATTATGAAGGAAATGCTATTGAACGCGGTACTTATACAGCTGAACTTGATCTTTCTGATATTGGTAAAGGAACTTATCCTTACTATATGTTGAAAGAAATTGATGAGCAACCTACTGTAATGCGTAAATTGATTTCTACCTATGCAGATGATGAAGGAAATATCACTGTTGATCCAGCTATTGTCAAGTCAGTACAAGAAGCAGATCGTATTTACATCTTAGCAGCTGGGACTTCATATAATGCTGGTTTTGCGTCAAAAGCTATGTTTGAAAAATTGACAGATACACCAGTTGAAATAGGTGTTGCATCTGAGTGGGGTTACAACATTCCACTTTTGAGCAAAAAACCAATGTTTGTTTTGCTTAGTCAATCAGGTGAAACAGCAGATAGCCGTCAAGTTTTGGTGAAAGCTAACGAAATGGGAATCCCTAGTTTGACTGTTACCAATGTACCTGGTTCTACGCTTTCTCGTGAAGCAACATATACGATGCTTTTACATGCAGGGCCTGAAATTGCTGTAGCTTCTACAAAAGCTTATACTGCTCAGATTGCGGCTCTAGCTTTCCTTGCGAAAGCTGTTGGTGAAGCAAATGGCAAGAAAGAAGCACTTGAGTTTGATTTAGTGCATGAGTTATCAATTGTTGCTCAGTCAATTGAAGCGACTCTCTCTGAAAAAGATATGATTTCTGAGAAAGTTGAGAACTTGTTGGCTACAACTCGTAATGCTTTCTACATTGGTCGAGGAAATGATTATTATGTAGCTATGGAAGCATCATTGAAGTTGAAAGAAATCTCTTATATTCAATGTGAAGGCTTTGCTGCGGGTGAGTTGAAACACGGTACAATTTCATTGATTGAAGATGGTACTCCAGTTTTAGGATTAATTTCTGCAAGTGAAGTTGTGGCTGCTCATACTCGTGGTAATATTCAGGAAGTTGCTGCTCGTGGAGCTAATGTTTTAACAGTCGTTGAGGAAAAATTAGCTAAAGCTGATGATGATATTATTGTCAATCAAGTACATCCATTCTTATCACCGATCTCAATGGTTATTCCAACTCAGTTGATTGCTTACTATGCTTCTCTACAACGGGGTCTTGACGTGGATAAACCACGAAACCTTGCAAAAGCAGTAACAGTTGAGTAAGTTAGTTTCCGCATTCTAAATTTTATTAGCTCTTTTTTATCATTTATCAAGTCTATCAAAGCTTTAAGTTAAAAATGAGATAAGACAGTACTATTCTGAGTTTATTGTCTTAGTTTTAACAATTTTTGAGCCATAAAAAGGCATGCTAAAAAATACCTTTCCTGGTATTTTTGATCAAGGTTTCTTGCCAGTTTGTCAAGTGACGTATAGCGCTATACTACAATTTTACAAGACCCCACTACTTTAACCTAACGAAAAAGTAGTGAGTACTCTCTGGTTGGAGATTTTCTCACTACTCATCTTAGTATGTTTGTCAACTGTAGTGGGTGGCGAAAAGCTAACATCTAGAGAGGACCAGATAGGTCTTCTCTTTTTTTATGTTTAGAGTGATGAAGATACGTTTCTTAAAGTTGATGAAGTTTCTAAAACCGAAGCCCAACCGTTTGATGTCTTTAATCAACTTGTTAGTAGCTTCCAGTTTTGCGTTTGAATAGTCTGTTTCTAGTGCATTTTGGATGTATTGCTTGTGTCTAAGAAAAGTCCTAAAGACCGTTTGAAAATAGTGATTGACCTTGCTTCTATTTTCCTCTATCAGCTCAAAGAACTCATCTACTCTCTTCTCCTGAAAGTGAAAAAGCAAAAGCTGATAAAGAGTATAGTAGTCGGTGAGCTCTTCTGAAAAGACCAATGTCTTCTCAATGACTTCATGTGGGCTTAAGGTTTGACAAAATGTCTTCGAGTGAAATGAGTTACAAGATAGCTTACGACTGTCCTTTTGAAAAAGTCGCCAGTGATTTTTCAAGGCTCGATAAGGTAGTGACTTCTTATCGAACTGGTTCATAATCGCAATTCTTGTCTTTAAAAAGGCACGTCCAAGGTACTGGATAATGTGAAATCGATCAAGAACAATTTTGGCGTTAGGGAAAAGTCTTCGAGCTAGTGGCATATAAGTTCCTGACATATCTATCGTGATAAACTGTACCTTTTGGCGAGCTTTCAACGGATACTTCAAAAAGTAGTTTCGAATAGTGGTTTGACGGCGATTATCGAGGATAGTTATGAGTTTGTTGGTCTCATAGTCTTGCGCCACAAAAGCGAGTTCACCTTTCTTGAACCCAAGCTCATCCCAGGACATAACAGCTGGGAGTTTGTCATAATGCTCCTTGAAAGTAAACTGGTCAAGTTTACGATAGACAGTGGATGTCGATACACGAAGTCTTCTGGCAATATCCGTTAATGATAGCTTTTCAGTTAGAAGTTGAGCAACCTTTTGTCGGACAAGGTTTGAGATTTGGTGATTTTTCTCAACGATTGATGTCTCAGCGACCGTGACTCGCCTACAACTTTTACACTGGAAGCGACGTTTCTTCAGACGTAGTAGTGTCGGAGTTCCAGCTTGCTCTAGAAGAGGGATTTTAGAAGGTCTTTGAAAGTCATATTTAATCATCTTTCCTTGGCAATGTGGGCATGGTGGTGCAGGGTAATCCAGTTTTGCATGAATTTCGATATGAGTATCAGTTTCAAAAACAAGAGAAATAATGATGTTAGGGTCTTTAATTCCGATTAATTCTGTGGTATTCTTAATAGGTCTCATAAGTTCTTCCTAATGGTAGTTTCGTCGCTTTTCATTATAGTTCTTATGGGACTTTTTGTGTATACTCAAAAAGCTCTA
>NZ_LSIZ01000131.1:0-26996 GCF_001556505.1 Streptococcus sp. CCH8-H5
CTAGGACTTTTGTCCCAGCCTCATAATTTTGAGAAATATTAGTAAAATCCATTTGTTTCGGTAATCCATTTCGTCTTAATAAGCCATTAGAATGTTCATTGAGACCTCGTTGACCAGGACATCCTGGATCCGCAAAGAAACTATCAATGTCATGTGCATTCGAAATAGATTTCCAATTAGAAAATTCTTTCCCACAATCAAAAGTTATCGACTTAAAGAGATGACTGGAAACTTGAGACAACCATTGATTGATGGAGGCCTCAATATCACTTGCTTTCCGTCCATTGGTTTTCAGTGTGATGATGGCTTTTGAGCAGCGTTCTACTAAGGTAATGACTGCATTTTTGTGTTTTTCTCCCACAATTGTATCCCCTTCTAGATGACCGAATTCCGTCTTAAAATTAGGATAACTGTCTGCTCTCTCACGTAAATCTCTGAGCAACACTTGTTTTCCTCGTTTTTCGCTATGACCATTTGGTTTTCTTTTGCCTTTCCAAGGGAGATCCTCTTTCTTTAGAATACCACGGTCTGCTAGTCGATAGAGAGTTCTCATAGAACAAGAAACTCTATCTGGATAAGTTCCTTTAATGACATCAAGGCTCCAATTTTGTACTAAATGAGTTTGGATAAAATCTTTTTCTGTTTGCGTAAGACTGGTTTTATTCCTGCCACAGCGTTTCTTATTGATTTTATATCGGTTATAGTAATCATAAGCAGAGTGCCCCTCTTTCAGATAGTTGATGACATTGTAGATTGTCTGTTTTGATCTGCCAAGTGAAGTCACAATATCTAAAACTTTTATGTTTTCTTGATAATAAGCCTCTATCATTACAAGATCGTTTGTGGTAAGATGAGCATAGGTCATTTATGTTAGTTTCTTTCAGATAAATGTGGTGTTTATCTGAGCCTAACATAGATGGCTTTTTCTGTCTTGCTTAATTTTACAAATTTGGTTATAATAAGATTAATTAAAAAGGGAAAGGAGTCATGCTATCAAAAACGAAGCTAAAATTGAACGTCTTTATGATAAGAGTCGTCGTGGCTTTCTTCGTGGAATCTTTAGTCGTGCTACGATTATCTTCTTAATCATCTTACTGCAGCTTGTTGTTGTGGCCATGTCTTACCTCTGGTTGCATCAATATAGGATACACCTGCAAGTTACAGAAGTAGTCCTTCGTATTCTGGCCATTATTTATCTCTTTCAAAGTGATATGGAGTCGACGGCTGTAAATACATGGCTCCTGATAGTCTTGCCTTTCCCTATTATCGGAACCTTGCTCTTGGCTTATACGAAACTTGATATAGGTTACACAGGGATGAAGCGTGCTATTCAGAGCAATATTGACCGCAGTTCTGGTATTCTGAAACAAGATAATCAGGCCCTCGAAGAGCTTAAACAGCGTCACACCAGCAACTATAACTTGGTCCAATATCTTGAAAATGTGAACGGTTCCTTTCCAGTTTATCGTGACACGAAGACGACCTATTTCCCAAGTGGTGAAGCCAAGTTTGAGGAAATGAAGAAACAGCTCCTTAAAGCAGAGAAGTACATTTTCTTGGAATATTTCATCATTGGTGAAGGTGAAATGTGGGGTGAAATCCTAGCAATCTTGAAACAAAAGGTTCAAGAAGGGGTGGAAGTTCGAGTCCTGTGTGACGGTATGAATGAATTTTCAACTTTGAGTTTTGACTATAAGAAACGATTGGAAAAAATTGGCATTCAATCTCGAGTTTTTGCATCGGTAACCCCTTTCCTGTCAACCTATTACAATTACCGTGACCATAGGAAAATCTTGCTGATTGATGGTAAGGTTGCTTTCACAGGCGGGGTTAATTTAGCTGACGAGTATATCAACAAGATTGAGCGTTTCGGTCATTGGAAAGATACTGCCTTGATGCTGGAGGGCCCAGCGGTTGATACTTTTTTAGTTCTCTTTCTTCAGATGTGGACCTATTCTAACGAAACTTTAGATGTTACGCCGTATATGGTTGAACATAAGGCGTTTGATACCCCTGGCTTTGTTGTTCCTTATGGGGATATTCCATTGGACAAGGATAAAGTTGGTGAGAATGTCTATATTGACATCCTTAACCATGCGCGTGATTTTGTTCATATCATGACACCTTATCTTATTTTGGATGGTGAACTACTCCATGCTCTCAAGTTTGCGGCTGAGCGTGGGGTAGACGTTAGTATCATCATGCCTGGTATTCCTGATAAAAAATCAGCTTACTACCTAGCTAAGACCTACTACCCAACACTGCTAGCCTCTGGCGTTAAAATCTATGAGTACACACCTGGATTTATTCATGCCAAGATCTTTGTAAGTGATAATAGTCGGGCTGTTGTAGGAACGATTAATTTAGATTACCGAAGTCTATATCATCATTTTGAGTGTGCGACCTATCTCTATAGGACTTCTTCGGTTCTTGCTATTGAGGAAGATTTCCAAGCGACAAAAGACCAGTGTCACCGAGTCAGCACGACTGACGTTGAAAAACTTCCATTCCATCAAAAGGCCTTAGGCTTATTGACCAAACTAGTGGCGCCATTGATGTAATGTCAATTTTTGTAAGAAGAGGGTTGAGCCCTCTTTTTTTATAGTATAAAATAAAGATAATGAAGTCGAAGGAGAAAATGATGTTAACCATTCGTCCAGCCAACTTGGCTGATGCACAAGCTATTCAGGTCATCTATGCACCCTATGTTGAGAAGACGGCCATTACCTTTGAATATGAAGTTCCCAGTGTTCAAGAATTTGAGAATCGTATCAATAAAACCCTTGAAACTTACCCTTATCTGGTCGCTGAAGAGGATGGACAAGTTCTCGGATATGCCTATGCTTCAACCTACTATGCCCGGACAGCTTATAATTGGACAACTGAATTGTCCATCTATTTGCATGAAGATGCCCGTGGTCGAGGTCTGGGAAGTCAGCTCTATGATGCTCTTGAAGAGGAACTTGAACAACGGGGCTTTTTGCGATTCTTAGCCTGTATTGCTGTTCCGAACGAGGCTAGCATTGCTATGCATGAAAAACGTGGTTATGTCCAAGTTGCTCATTTTCCAAAAGTGGGCTACAAGTTTGAGCAATGGCATGATATTGTCTGGATGCAAAAGACCTTAGATGGTCCTGTCAGGAAAATACGGTAGGAGGCTAGAAATGTCTAGTCAAAGTCGACAAATTGATTGTGTCATTTGCCCACGCCAGAATGATACTAATAATTGAAAAATCGTAGAAAAAGCTCTGAACTGTGAGCTAATTTCTTTGTACTAAAGGAGCCTATATGTCCCAAGAAATAAGTGCCCGGCTATTGCCTCAGAAGCCGTCTAAATGGGCTAAAATTCTACTTAATCGTAAGGTACCTATTTTCCTGTTTTTCTTACTAGAATTGGCCTTTCTTGTCTTTTCATATATTAGCCTACAAGAGCATTTCCCATCCATTATCTTATGGGAACACTTATTGAGTGTTTTTACCTTTTTATATTTGCTCAATCGTTCCATGGACTCCCGTTCCAAACTTTCTTGGTTGATCATCATTGCCCTCTTTCCCATTTTTGGGACCGCCTTGCTCTATTTTTCGCTAGCTGATTTTGGTGTCAGACGTTTGAAAAAGCGTCTTGTGGAAGCTACTCAGCAAACTTCCGACTATTTGGCTACCGAGCCAGAGGTTGAGGACTATCTGCCTCATAGCGATAGGCAACTGCAAAGACTGGCTTATTTTCTGGAGCATAGTCCTGCTCATTTTCCAATTTATAGAGATACTAAAGTGACTTATTTCCAACTTGGAGATGATATGCTTCCGGCCTTGTTGGAGGATCTGAAAAAGGCAGAGCGTTATATCTTTATGGAGTATTTCATCATTGATGAAGGCATCATGTGGGGAGAGATATTAGCCATCTTGGAGGAGAAGGCTAAGGCAGGACTGGACGTTCGTGTTATGTTTGATGGGATGAATGAGATGACCACCTTATCCTACGATTATATCGAGAGGTTACACAAGGTTGGTATTAAAGCTCAGACCTTCTCGCCAATTAAGCCAGTTTTATCGACCTATTACAACTATCGAGACCACCGAAAAATAACAGTGATTGATGGTCAAGTTGCTTATACTGGTGGCGTTAATATCGCTGACGAGTATGTTAATAAACGAGAACGCTTTGGCCATTGGAAGGACACGGCCCTTCGCTTAGATGGTTCAGCAGTTCAAACGCTAAAAGCTCTCTTTTTGACCATGTGGACAGTGACTGGAATAGAAGATAAAACGGATATGGAGCACTATCTACAAGAAAAACCTCAACAAAGAAAGAGTCAGGGCTTTGTACTCCCTTATGGCAATTCACCGCTGACCTACCACAAGGTTGCCGAAAATGTTTATTTACATCTTCTGAATACATCAACTAATTATGTCTATATCATGACGCCTTATCTGATTTTGGATGATGAATTGGTCAGAGCCATGACCTTTGCGGCCAGACGAGGTGTAGATGTTCGTATCATTATGCCAGGGATTCCAGATAAACAGTATGCCTTTGATATTGCGACGACCTATTTTAAAGTCCTCTTGGATGCTGGCGTCCGTATTTTCCGTTATACCCCAGGCTTTGTCCATGCTAAAGTTTATGTTTCTGACGCCAAACAAGCTGTGGTAGGTACCATTAACACTGATTACCGGAGTCTCTATCAAAATTTTGAAGATGGGGTCTATCTCTATAAAAATCTGGAAGTGCTTAACATAGAACAAGATTTTGAGAAAACCCAGGCGCTCTCAGAGGAAGTCACTCTGGAAAGTTTGTCAAAAATGCCTATAGCACATCGTCTAGGTGGCTATCTCTTTTCTCTGATTGGACCATTGATGTAAAAAAGAAGAAATCATATGGATACAAACATTCTTTTGAAATTGTTAGAAGACCAAGCTGATTCAACGAAAGTCCCAGCAATGGAAGCTTATATGAAAAATAAATTCAGCTTTCTTGGCGTTCAAAAACCAATTCTCAAAAAGATTGAAAGAGAGTTTTTTAAGCCTTTCATAAAAAATCCAATTGATTGGACTTTTGTGGAAGAGTGTTGGCAGCAACCTTACCGTGAGTTTCAATATATTGCTATGGATTATCTGGATAAAAAGAAGAAGGAGCTTAGACCTGAAGATTTTCCAAAGCTAAAGGAATTGGCTCAAACCAAATCATGGTGGGACAGTATAGATCAATTGGACCTTATCATCGGAGAGGTTACTTTTCACTATCCAGAAACCAAGAATATCATGCGCCAATGGAGTCTTGATGAGGATTTTTGGTTGAGACGTATTGCCATTGACCACCAGCTTATGCGTAAAGATTTGACAGATACTGCTCTCCTAGCAGAGGTTATCTGTAACAACTTTGGGCAGACAGAGTTTTTCATTAATAAGGCTATCGGTTGGAGTTTGCGCAATTACTCAAAGGTAAATCCTGATTGGGTTCGGGCTTTTATTGATCAACATGCTAGTCAAATGGCATCTCTTAGCATTCGTGAGGCAAGTAAGTATTTATAGAAATCAAGAGCTTGACTCTGTCGTTCAATATGCTAGAATAGAAACATGCGATGAGTCGATTGGCTCTTTGGAGCCTTTTGCGCTGAGGAGGTCTACATTAGATTGTAACGCAGGAGCGGACCTTGAGTAGTTGTGTGAACCTGCTACTCTCATCGAAAGATGCCTCCTATCCCTTACCATTTGGTAGGGGCTTTTCTTTATTCTTGGCCTTTTAACCCTTTTCAACTGGGCTTAAACGTAGTATAATAGATTCACTAAACTAAATTGATAGAAAATTCCGAAAGAGGTTTTACTATGGGATACACAGTTGCTGTTGTCGGTGCTACAGGTGCCGTCGGTGCTCAAATGATTAAAATGTTGGAAGAATCAACACTTCCAATCGATAACATTCGCTACCTTGCGTCTGCTCGTTCTGCAGGCAAAGTCTTGCAATTTAAAGGCCAAGACGTGACCATCGAAGAAACGACTGAAGACGCATTTGAAGGTGTAGATATTGCACTTTTCTCAGCTGGTGGATCTACCTCTGCTAAATATGCACCATACGCCGTTAAAGCTGGTGCAGTAGTCGTTGATAATACATCATACTTCCGTCAAAACCCAGATGTACCATTGGTTGTACCTGAGGTCAATGCACATGCGCTTGATGCTCACAACGGTATTATCGCTTGCCCTAACTGTTCAACGATTCAAATGATGGTTGCCCTTGAGCCAGTTCGTCAAAAATGGGGCTTGGACCGTATCATCGTGTCAACTTACCAAGCCGTATCAGGTGCTGGTATGGGAGCAATCCTTGAAACACAACGTGAGTTGAAAGAAGTTTTGAATGACGGCGTTAACCCACGTGATGTTAAAGCTGAAATCTTGCCATGTGGTGGCGATAAGAAACACTTCCCAATCGCCTTCAATGCTTTGGCTCAAATCGACGTCTTCACTGAAAATGACTACACTTACGAAGAAATGAAGATGACAAACGAAACTAAGAAAATCATGGAAGACGATAGCATTGCCGTATCAGCAACATGTGTACGTATTCCAGTCTTGTCAGCTCACTCAGAGTCAGTTTACATTGAAACAAAAGAAGTGGCACCAATTGACGAAGTGAAAGCTGCTATTGCAGAATTCCCAGGTGCAGTCCTTGAAGATGACGTTGCTAACCAAGTCTACCCACAAGCCGTTAATGCTGTAGGTTCACGTGATACATTTGTCGGACGTATCCGTAAAGACTTGGATGCTGAAAAAGGTATCCACATGTGGGTTGTTTCAGATAACCTCCTTAAAGGTGCCGCTTGGAACTCAGTACAAATCGCAGAAACACTTCACGAACGCGGCTTGGTTCGCCCAACTTCAGAATTGAAATTTGAATTGAAATAGGGAGCGAAACAGAAATCAGTAACTCGAAGAGTTTGATTTCTCCTTCGCTTTTATACCAACCCCCGCACAGTTGATTAGGAAGTACGAATGTTGTAGACATGAGTAGTTCCAATCAATCACTGCGTTATGATTCAGGAATCAGTAAGGATTTAGTTTTGTATTCAAATACTAAATTCAAGCTGAATCCTATAAAGCAGAGAGACTTCTCTCTGTTTTTTTGTGTTTTGACTATCATATTGAAACAGTCAGTTCTCACGTTTTCAGAAAATTGTTAACTTATCTGTCTGTCTGGTCAAAATTATGGTAAAATGGAAAGGATTAGAAAACGGTTGAAGGAGAATATTATGTCAATTGATCAATTAAGAGATGTCAAACTGATCACAGCCCTTATTACACCTTTCCACGAAGATGGCTCTATCAATTATGATGCGCTTCCAGAATTGATTGAGCATCTTTTGGCTCACCATACAGAAGCTCTTCTTTTGGCGGGGACAACAGCTGAAAGTCCAACACTTACTCACGATGAGGAGTTGGAACTCTTTGCGGCTGTTCAGAAAATCGTTAATGGACGTGTGCCATTAATTGCTGGTGTCGGTACCAACGATACACGAGACTCTATCGAGTTTGCCAAAGAAGTTGCCAAATTTGGTGGTTTTGCAGCTGGTCTTGCTATCGTGCCTTACTACAACAAGCCATCACAAGAAGGTATGTACCAACACTTCAAAGCTATTGCAGATGCTTCTGATTTGCCAATTATCATCTACAACATCCCTGGTCGTGTGGTTGTTGAAATGGCTCCTGATACCATGCTTCGTTTGGCTGAACATCCAAATATTATCGGGGTTAAAGAATGTACCAGCCTTGCTAATATGGCCTACCTTATCGAACATAAACCAGAAGATTTCTTGGTTTATACCGGTGAAGATGGGGATGCCTTCCACGCTATGAACCTTGGAGCTAACGGTGTTATCTCAGTAGCCTCTCATACAAATGGTGATGAGATGCATGCCATGCTTGAAGCTATTGAAAATAGTGACCTCAAGACAGCAGCAACTATCCAACGTAAATTTATTCCTAAAGTTAACGCTCTCTTCTCAGTACCAAGTCCTGCACCTGTCAAGGCTGTTCTTAACCATCTTGGTTTTGAAGTTGGACCACTTCGTTTGCCATTGGTTGCATGTACTTCAGAAGAAGCTAAACGTATCATTAAGGTTGTCCTTGAAGAAGATGTCGAAGCAACACGTGAGACAGTTACAGGTGTCGTTCGTCCAGATTATTAAGAAAATGAAGTTGAGCAGCTTGCTCAGCTTTTTTTAGTTGAAGAGGTTAAATCTCACAAAATAAGCTGATATAGGGTCTAAAAGCAGTTTTCTATCATGAAAATTGGCTTTTTTTGATATAATTATAGTTAGTGTGCTTAAAAAGAAAGGAAGTTTCATGAATCAACTTGAACAAAAACTTGAGCAGGATTTTGGTATTGTTTTTAGCCAAAAAGACCTCTTAGAAACAGCATTTACCCATACCTCATATGCCAATGAGCACCGCCTCCTAAACATTTCACATAATGAACGTTTGGAATTTTTAGGAGACGCGGCTCTGCAATTAGTCATTTCTGTTTATCTTTACAAACGTTACCCTAACAAGCCAGAGGGAGAAATGTCTAAGATGCGCAGTACTATCGTTCGCGAAGAGAGTTTGGCAGGATTTACGAAGGCTTGCGGTTTCGAGCAGTATATCCGTCTTGGTAAAGGGGAAGAAAAATCTGGTGGACGTGAACGTGCCACTATCCTTGGTGACCTCTGGGAGGCCTTCCTCGGTGCCCTTTATTTGGATCAAGGTTTGCCTGCTGTTGAGAAATTCTTGAATCAGGTCATGATTCCTCAGGTTGAAAAGGGGAACTTTGACCGCGTAACAGACTATAAGACAGCCTTGCAAGAGCGTCTTCAGGTCAATGGTACGGTTGATATTACTTATACTGTTATCGATGAGTCTGGACCAGCTCATGCTAAAGAATTTACTATGCAGGTAGCTGTTGATGGTAAGGAACTCAGCACAGGTCTTGGAAAATCTAAGAAATTAGCTGAACAGGCAGCGGCTAAGGCTGCCCTTGAACAACTAGGAAATTAAGCATGTATTTGAAATCAATTGAAATGCAGGGCTTTAAATCCTTTGCGGATAAGACGCAAGTCGTCTTTGACAAGGGAGTAACAGCCGTTGTAGGTCCAAATGGATCGGGAAAATCAAATATTACAGAGAGTCTACGCTGGGCTTTGGGAGAATCCTCTGCCAAGAGTTTGCGTGGGGGCAAGATGCCTGATGTTATTTTTGCAGGTACAGAGGTTCGTAAGGCACTCAACTATGCAGAAGTGGCAGTTACTCTTGATAATAGTGATGGCTTTATCGTGGGTGCTGGTGAAACCATTCGTGTGGAGCGTCACATTTATCGAAACGGTGACAATGATTACTTGATTGACGGTCGTAAGGTTCGTCTACGTGATATTCATGACCTTTTCATGGACACAGGTTTAGGGCGTGATTCTTTTTCCATTATTTCCCAAGGTCGTGTTGAGGCTATTTTTAATGCTAAACCCGAAGAGCGCCGCGCTATTTTCGAAGAAGCTGCTGGCGTTCTTAAATATAAAACACGTAAGAAGGAGACCGAAAGCAAGCTTAATCAAACTCAAGATAATCTTGATCGTTTGGAAGATATCATCTACGAGCTAGATGGTCAGGTTAAACCACTTGAAAAGCAAGCAGCTACAGCCAAACGTTACTTGGAATTAGATGAGGAACGTAGACAGACTCAGCTTAACCTTTTGGTCCACGATATTGAAGTTGGTAAGTCTGAGTTGAGCCAGACTCAAGAGGATTTGGCAGAGGTCAAGGAAAAATTAACCAGCTATTATGAGGAACGTCATCGTCTAGAGACTGAAAACCAAGAGCTCAAGCAGAAACGCCATCAAATTTCAGAACAAATTTCTTCTGACCAACAAACCTTGGTGGATGTCACACGTCTTATTAGTGACTTTGAGCGCCAAATTGATCTCTATACCATGGAGAGTCAGCAACGTTCAGAGAAAAAAGAAGAAACAGAAGCTCGTCTCAGTGAGCTAGAGAGTTTGAAAGCTGAAGCTCAGGCATCTCTAGATAAGGTTAATCATCGCCAAGTCGAATTGAATGCGGAGTTGGAAACTATTGCCCAAGAGTTAGTTGCTATTCAAAAAGAACTGGAGCAATTTTCTGATGATCCAGATACGCTTATTGAACGTTTACGTGAGGACTATGTCAGTCTGATGCAGGAGGAAGCTAAGGTTTCCAACAGTTTGACTCAGGTTACTCACGACATGGATAATCAGACTCAAGCACTAGAGGCACAGGCTGAAGAATATAAACAAGCTCAGGCAGACTTGCTTTCCGCTCAGGAAGTAGCTAGCGAAGCCCAAAAAGCTTATCAAGCAGCCCAAGCCAGTCTTCAAAGCCTCCTAGCTAGCTACAAAGAAAAGGCTCAGGCTTATCAAACTATTGATAAGGACTATCAAGAGGCTCAAAAGCAGATGTTTGACCTCATGGATCACCTTAAAAGTAAAGATGCCCGTCGTCAAAGTTTAGAGTCTATCCAAAAAAATCATTCTAACTTCTTTGCAGGGGTTAAGGCTGTCCTTCAAAATGCCCAATCTATTCAAGGAATTATTGGCGCTGTCAGTGAACACTTGACCTTTGATACGCGCTATCAGACAGCTCTTGAGATTGCTATGGGAGCCAGCGGGCAAAATATTATTGTCGAGGATGAAGCGGCTGCTAAGCGCTCGATTGACTACTTGAAGCGTAATCGTCAGGGACGTGCGACCTTCTTGCCGTTGACTACTATTAAACCACGTCAACTTAATGGACAATTTGCTCAAAGTCTTGCCAATGCACCAGGCTTTATTGGTATGGCTTCCGATTTGGTTACCTATAAGGACCGCTTATCTAATATTTTCCAAAACCTCCTAGGGGTAACAGCAATCTTTGATACCATTGACAATGCTAATAAAGCGGCTCGAGCTGTTCGTTTCCAAGTGCGTATGGTCACTCTTGACGGTTCTGAAATTCGCCCTGGTGGTGCCTTTGCTGGTGGTACCAACAAACAAAACAATAACCTCTTTATCAAGCCTGAACTGGATGCATTGACTTCTGAAATTAACCAGATTAAGGCTCAATTAAGTGATAGTGAATCCAAAGTTGAAGCCCTCAAAATCAAACGTAAGGCTCTACAGAAAGAGCTAGAAGACCTTAAGGTAGATGGTGAAAATGCTCGTCTGCAAGAGCAAAAACTAGACTTAGAACACCAACAAGCCTTGTCAGAGGCGGAGAAAAATCAAAACCTAGTGGATAGTTTCAAACAGGATTCTCAGGGAACTGATGGGGCAAATCTTCAAGATAAGGCTGAACAACTTAAAGCAGAGTTAGCACAAATTGCATCCAAGCGTGAGACCATTAACGACCGTATTGAGGCTATTAAGGAAGACAAAGACGCACTTGGCCAACAAAAACAGGTTCTCTTAGACAAGCAATCTGAACTTCAGTTGAAGGAACGTGATTTGCAAGCAGAATTGCGTTTTGCTAAGACAGAAAGTAATCGTCTTCAAGCCGACTTGTCTGAGTTAATGAAGGAATCGGATAGTCTTAAAGCGCTCCTTAATAACCAGGTCAATGATGACCAAACTGACCGCCTTCCGCATTTGCAAGCACAGCATAAAGAAGCTGTCCAACGTAAGGACGATTTGGAGCAAGCTCTTGTCCGTGCCAAGATTCAGGTGCAAGATTACGAAGGTCAGTTGGAAGACTTGGAGGAGCGTTTGGCTAAAGCTGGCAATCGTAACGAGGACTTGATTCGTCAGCAGACTCGCTTGGAAGAACGTGAAAGTCAGATTAGTCAATCGCTTCGTAAGTTTGCGACTCAGTTGGCTGAAGATTATCAGATGACACTTGAAGTCGCCAAAGGTCAGGCTAGTCCTCTTGACAATGTCGAACAAACACGCCAGAATCTGCAAGGTCTTGAGCGTTCGATTAAAGCTTTGGGTCCGGTCAATGTGGATGCTATTGCCCAGTTTGAAGAGGTTAAGCAACGTCTTGATTTCTTGAACGGACAAAAGGATGATTTGCTCGAAGCTAAGAGTCTCCTTCTGAATACCATAAATGATATGGATGATGAAGTGAAATCACGCTTTAAAGCAACCTTTGAGGCTATCCGAGAAAGCTTTAAACAGACCTTTACCCAGATGTTTGGTGGAGGTTCAGCAGACTTGATTTTGACCTCAGATAATCTCCTAGAGGCTGGAGTAGAAATTTCTGTGCAGCCTCCAGGTAAGAAAATTCAATCGCTTAACCTTATGTCTGGTGGTGAGAAGGCCTTGTCAGCTCTTGCCCTTCTCTTTGCCATCATTCGTGTTAAGACCATTCCATTTGTAATCCTTGACGAAGTAGAAGCGGCTTTGGATGAAGCCAATGTTAAACGCTTCGGTGACTACCTTAATCGTTTTGACAAGTCTAGTCAGTTTATCGTAGTTACCCACCGTAAGGGAACGATGTCTGCGGCAGACTCTATTTATGGGGTAACCATGCAGGAATCAGGTGTCTCGAAAATCGTTTCGGTCAAACTAAAAGACCTTGATTTAGACTAAAAATAGATTATATTTTCATGAAAGATAGTTGATAGCTTTATCACTATCTTTTTTCATAGTCTCAAAAAATTTGTAAGGACTTTCAGAAAAACATTAAGTTTGCGCTTTCAAAATTACGCAATCGATTGCGTAAAATGGCTTAACAAAGGCTATGATTAGGATTTTAGGGTTTATGAGAGAGAGGGTGACTTGTCATTTTGCACTGACATGTTACAATATTTAAGGAAATGTCATATGGGGATATGGTGTTTTTTGAAGTTAGTTATAGTGTATGTGTTAAGATACGATTTTCTGGACACATTTAGGCTTTGAGTAAACAAGTCTAAGAAGTCTTCTTTCGAGCAAAAAATCCAGGCTGGGAAACCTGGATTTTTTCTTTGTCTTTATTATTTTATTGGTCACCTTTCTCAGCTTGAGATTTGGCTTGTTTGATACGAGCATTTACCCAGCCTTGCATGATAGCCCCAAAAAGGATAGCGTCAAAAATGCCTGACAGGATATTTCGGACTGAGAATAATTCTGTCAAATAGTCTTTATGATTAACTAGTAATTGAATCAGGGGCATGCCTAAGAACATATATACGCCAAAGTATAAACCTGACTTAAGGCCCGCATGTTTAAGTTGCTTTTGTTCTTTCTCAGTCAGTTCTTCCTCGTCAATAGCGTTTACAGCACTCATCTTAAACTTATAAGTAAGGACACCGCTAACTACCAGAATGATAGTCAAAAGTAAGATAGGATAAATACGGGCCACTAGTTCGGGATACTTAAAGCTTAGAAATAAGGCAATACAATTACCAAAAATTAAAATATAGAAGAGAACAACGAAAGCCATGTTACCCATTCGATCAACCTGTTGGCGCTTTTGTTCATCTAAAGGGCCTGTGATACCGTAAAAACGTTTGATTAGTTTATCAGTGAAAGTTTCTTTAACCATAATTTACCTCTTTCTATCTTTTATTTCTATTCGGATTTTCATCCCAAAAAAGACTGTTAAGATCAGTATCTAGTGCTTTAGCTAGATTAAGACAGAGCTCAAGTGTTGGGTTATACTTGTTATTCTCAATCATGTTAATGGTCTGTCGGGAAACACCAATAGACTTTGCAAGTTCTAATTGCGAAAGCCCTAAATTCTTTCTAAATTCCCTGACATGATTCATAATGGGCCTCCTTCTGAAAGACAAGCTAATGTGTTGCTGTAAGTCGCAATTTATTAATTATGTCAACTTTATCTGACATAATTGTAGCAAATTTATATAGGTGTGTCAATTATCTTAGACATATTTTCCATTTTGGCATTAACTAAAGGATTCTTTGTCAGCTCTTGAAAGCTTTTTGTTTTTTTGGTAAAATTGATAGTAATTGAATAGAAGTCGTAGAGACTAGTAACCTTATGGAAGTTGACAGGGATTGGGGGTCATGGACTGGAAGCCTCCTCAAGGGAAGTTTGGCGAATTCACTCATGAAGACGGCTGGCGAATCAAGGTCTGGGTAACCAGATAAAAACGGATGGTACCGCGTGTCAACGCTCCGGGTTGGAGTTTTGGCATGTGGTTTTTTTGTTTGCGATTCGAAATTGTTACATAAGAAAGGAATCTCATGGATTTACAAACACAATTGCAAGAGTTGAAAACATCAACGCAGGCTAAATTGGCTGAAATGCGTGGTGAACACTCTAAAGAATTACAGGAATTGCGTGTTGCAGTTTTAGGTAAAAAAGGATCTTTGACAGATCTTTTGAAGGGACTTAAAGACCTTCCAAATGAAGAACGCCCTAAAGTTGGTAAAATGGTCAACGAAGTTCGTGACGTTTTGACTGAAGCTTTTGACGAAGCAGCTAAAGTTGTTGAAGCCGCTAAAATTCAAGCACAACTTGACTCTGAAAGTCTTGACGTAACCCTTCCTGGACGCCAAGTCAAACTTGGAAACCGTCATATTCTTAGCCAAACAGCTGAAGAAATCGAAGACATTTTCTTGGGGATGGGCTTCCAAATCGTTGATGGTTTTGAAGTTGAGACTGACTATTATAACTTTGAACGTATGAACTTGCCTAAGGATCACCCAGCGCGTGACATGCAAGATACTTTCTATATTACGGAAGAAATTTTGCTTCGTACACACACAAGTCCTGTTCAGGCTCGTACACTTGATAAACACGATTTTTCTAAAGGTCCACTTAAGATGATCTCACCTGGACGTGTTTTCCGTCGCGATACCGATGATGCGACACACAGTCACCAGTTCCACCAAATCGAAGGTTTGGTCGTTGGTAAAAACATCTCAATGGGTGATCTTAAGGGAACGCTTGAGATGATTATCCAAAAAATGTTTGGTGCAGAACGTCAAATCCGTTTGCGTCCTTCTTACTTCCCATTCACTGAGCCTTCAGTTGAGGTTGACGTGTCATGCTTCAAGTGTGGTGGTAAAGGATGTAACGTATGTAAGAAGACTGGTTGGATTGAGATCCTCGGTGCTGGTATGGTTCACCCACAAGTGCTTGAGATGTCAGGCGTTGATTCTGAAGAATACTCAGGTTTCGCCTTCGGTCTTGGTCAAGAACGTATTGCTATGCTTCGTTATGGTATCAACGACATTCGTGGTTTCTACCAAGGGGATGTTCGCTTCTCAGAACAGTTTAAATAAGGTTTAGGAGGTTGTCATGTCAGTCGTTATTCGTAAGGTTCTTCCGGAAGAAGTAGCAGAATTAAAAGTTATCTCCGAAGATACCTTTAGAGAGACTTTTGCTCATGATAATACGGAAGACCAGTTGCAAGGTTACTTTGATACCGCACTTTCTGAGGAAGTTCTCTTAGATGAAATCACTCATGAAGAATCGCGTTACTTTTTCATTCTCGTTGATGGTGAAAAGGCAGGTTTTCTAAAGACTAATGTAGGTTCTGCTCAAACAGAGCAACACTTGGATAATGCCTTTGAAATTCAACGTATTTATATCAGTCAGGCCTTCCAAGGCATGGGCTTGGGTAAGCAACTTTTTGAATTTGCCCTACAAGAAGCTCGTGATCTAGGTTGTGATTGGGCCTGGTTGGGTGTTTGGGAAAGGAATTTCAAAGCACAGATATTTTACGATAAATATGGCTTCGAAAAATTCGGAGAACACGATTTTCTAGTTGGTGATGGAAAAGTAGACCGAGACTGGTTGTTTAAATTAAAACTATAAACCGATTATTAAGTTGATTGAGAGGATTTGATAAGACGATTAAACGTGTTAGTTCGTCTTCCTCTTATATCAGATATACATATTCCTAAATTACAGAAAGGATTTGAACCCGCTTAAGTAGAGGTTTGAACTCTTCTCTCATTTATCAGTTGAACTGATAATTTTACAGAAAGGATTTGAATACGACCTCAAAGTTCGAGATTTAGATAAGTCGCTACTGAAATCAGGATTTCAGGCTACTTCCTAAAATCTTGTCACTTTGGTCCTTGCTTTGCAAGGACACGGTCTTAATATCATAATTATGCTAGTTAGTTATAAATGGTTAAAAGAGTTGGTTGATGTGGATGTTACCACTGCCGAACTCGCTGAAAAAATGTCGACGACAGGTATTGAAGTGGAAGGTGTTGAGACACCTGCTGAGGGCTTGTCAAAATTGGTTGTTGGTCATGTCTTGTCATGTGAAGATGTGCCTGAAACACACTTGCACTTGTGTCAAGTAGATACAGGAGATGCCGAAGGTCCACGTCAAATTGTTTGTGGTGCTCCAAATGTCACTGCTGGCATCAAGGTAATTGTTGCCATTCCTGGTGCCCGTATTGCAGACAATTACAAAATCAAAAAAGGTAAGATTCGCGGCATGGAATCTCTCGGGATGATCTGTTCTTTGGCAGAGCTTGGACTTCCAGATAGCATTATTCCTAAGGAATTTGCGGATGGTATCCAAATTTTGCCAGAAGATGCCGTACCTGGAGATAGCATCTTCCCATATCTTGACCTTGATGATGAAATCATCGAATTGTCAATCACACCCAACCGTGCGGATGCTCTTTCTATGCGTGGTGTGGCACATGAAGTCGCTGCAATCTATGGAAAATCTGTTCACTTCCCAGAAAAAACGGTTACTGAAGATAGCAAACCAGCTTCTGATAAGATTTCAGTAGCCATTGAAAGTGATAAAGTGGCTACTTATGCTAGTCGTGTGGTTGAGAATGTTAATGTTCAACCAAGTCCACAATGGTTGCAAAACCTTCTTATGAATGCTGGTATCCGTCCAATCAATAACGTGGTTGACGTGACAAACTATGTTCTTCTTTACTTTGGACAACCAATGCATGCCTTCGATTTGGATAAATTTGAAGACTCACATATCGTTGCTCGTGATGCCCGTGATGGGGAAAAATTAGTCACTCTCGATGGTGAAGAACGTGAATTGACTGCTGAAGATATTGTTATTACAGTTGCTGACAAACCAGTTGCTCTCGCAGGTGTTATGGGTGGTACTTCAACTGAAATTGACAACAATTCTAAAAATGTCGTTCTCGAAGCTGCTGTTTTTGATGGAAAATCAGTTCGTAAGACAAGTAGCCGTCTCAACCTTCGTTCAGAATCATCATCACGTTTTGAAAAAGGTATCAATAACGATACTGTCCTTGAAGCACTTGATTTTGCTGCAGCTATGTTGCAAGAATTGGCAAATGGAACGGTTCTTGCAGGCCGTGTTCAAGCGGGATCTGTTGATACAGAGCCAGTCCAAGTTTCTACAAGCCTTGACTACGTAAATGTTCGCCTTGGTACAGAATTGACTTTTGCGGATATTGAAGATGTGTTTGAGAAACTTGGTTTTGGATTGACTGGTGATGCTGATAAATTCACTGTATCTGTACCACGTCGTCGTTGGGATATCAGTATCCAAGCAGACTTGGTTGAAGAAATTGCACGTATCTACGGCTATGAAAAATTGCCTACGACACTTCCAGAGGCAGCAGGAACAGCTGGTGAGTTGACTGAAACACAAGCGCTTCGTCGTAAGGTTCGTACCATTGCTGAAGGTGCTGGATTGACGGAAATCATCTCATATGCTTTGACTACACCTGAAAAAGCTGTTGAATTTGCTGTGACACCTACTAACTTGACTGAGTTGATGTGGCCAATGACTGTTGACCGTTCAGCCCTCCGTCAGAACATGGTCTCTGGTATGCTTGATACTGTTGCTTACAATGTTAACCGTAAGAATAGTAACGTTGCTATTTACGAAATCGGTAAGGTCTTTGAACAAAATGGCAATCCAAAAGAGGAATTGCCAAATGAAATCAATACCTTTGCCTTCGCTATTTCTGGTCTTGTAGCTGAAAAAGATTTCCAAACTAAAGCAACACCAGTTGATTTCTTCTATGCTAAAGGGATTGTTGAAGCTCTCTTTGATAAACTTGAAGTTTCAGTTGACTATGTACCGACAAAAGACCTAGCAAGTATGCACCCAGGTCGTACAGCTGCTATTGTCCTTGATGGTCAAATGATTGGATTCCTTGGTCAGGTTCACCCACAAACTGCTAAAAACTACGGTATTCCAGAAACTTATGTGGCTGAAATTAACCTTAGTGCTGTAGAAGCAGCCTTGCAACCGGCTCAACCATTTGTTGAAATCACAAAATTCCCTGCAGTATCACGTGATATCGCCCTTCTTCTCAAGGCAGAAATCACTCATCAAGAAGTTCTTGATGCTATCTACTCTGCAGGAGTGAAACGCTTGGTTGCCGTTAAACTCTTCGATGTTTACGCAGGTGAAAAACTTGGTGCTGGAATGAAATCAATGGCTTATAGCCTTACCTTCCAAAATCCAAATGATAACCTCACAGACGAAGAAGTTGCTAAATACATGGAAAAAATCACCAAAGTCCTTACTGAGAAAGTCGAAGCAGAGGTTCGTTAATAGTTAAAAAATCCATCTGAGAAGATGGATTTTTAAGTGACTAGACTATATTACAAAAAGGAGTTAATTTGTTTTTAGAGTTTTTTGATGGGGTATTAGGACATTACACTTTTGAATCTGATAAAGTCAATGTTCTGATTGATGGTTTACCCAGCTTTGCTTATCCCTTGGGGCAAGTAATATTTGTATTATTAGTCTACAGGTTACTCGTTCATCAATATTTTAAAAAATTTTTAACCATGTCACCTCAGGATATTTGGGCTTGGCATAAAGAAACGTTCCGCAAAAGTAAATTATCTTTCATTGTCATTCCAATAGTTTATCTGTTCGTTTTCGGAATGACCTATGTTTTAGTCGATGATGTTTTGGCTACCGTCACTATTTACAAAGACTATAGAGGCCCTATAGCTAAAACCATTGATGGTCAAGTGGAAAAAATAGATATTAGTCATGTTGGGACAAAAACGAGTAGTGCTAGGATTAATGCTCACTTTGTAAGCTCTGACGGGCAGACTTATGACGTTCACCTGATAAACGGTGACAAGAGAATCGCTAATTATATGCGCCATCATAAGTCAGAGTCCTACACAGCAACCCTTTCCTTTGATAAACATGGCAAACCAGTGTACATTTCTAAATTCTGGGAATAAGCAGTCTGGATAGCTCTTTCAGGGATTTGCACTTGACAAATATGTAAATTCTCTGCATAATAAAAGAAAAAGCCATGAAAAGAGGGTAGCCATGCAAATTATTAAACGTAATGGTCAAGTTGCTGAATTTGATCCTGATAAAATTTACCAAGCCATCATAAAAGCAGCACAGACTGTGTATGTTCTTGATGATACTTGGCGCCAAAACCTTGCTCAAGTGACGAAAAAAGTAGTGCTTGATCTTCAAGATGCTCAGGTGGAACGCCCAACCATTAACATGATTCAGTCATTGGTTGAAAATCGTCTCATGGAAGCAGGCTTTATCAATATTGCCGAGCATTATATTTCATACCGTTTGCAACGAGATTTGGAGCGTAACGGTTATGGTGACAAGGTCATTGTCCACCTACGCTTTGAGCAGACTAAATAAGAAAAGCCATCAAGCGATGGCTTTTTTTGTGTCTAATTGTCACTTTGTCTTTTTTAAAAGTTTTATAAAGGATTCCAGTTCCTGTCCATGACCTACTTGCAGATAAGTTTCAGAAGTTGGTCTAATAAAGGAGGATTCTAAAAAGCGAATCTGCTTGTGGGCTTTGAATTTTTCAAGTGAAAACTCCTTAGGAAGTTGCCAAGTCACATGCCTAGGGGAAATCTGATAAGGAATGCTAACCTTATATTTTTCAATGATTGCTTGGCTTTTAGCCATGTTTTGTTGAAAGAGGTCACCAAGTTTTTTAATGTTTTTTTGGAACATGCCATTTTCGAGATATACGGAAAGTGCTTTTTGCATGATGAGATTGGTATCATAGTCAATAAGTCCCTTGTGGCCCAAAAAGGTAGGCTTAAGATTGGGAGGTAAGACAAGGCTACCTAGACGCAAACCTGGAAAAAGAGCCATGGAAAAGGATTTGATGTAGATGGTCTGATTTTGGGTGTCATAGTAGTGAATCGGGAGATTTTTACTATCGCTAAAGTCTCCCATATAGTCATCCTCGACGATATAAACGTTATACTGATTGGCAAGTTGGGCTAGCTTTTCTTTTTCACTGGCAGAATAGCTTAATCCAAGAGGATTGGAGTAACGACTGATGGTATAGAAGAACTTAATCTGTCCAGATTTAAAGTACTCTTCCAAGCGGTCAAAATCTAAACCATCAAAACCACGGTTAATCGTCTCGTAAGCTAGATTTTGACGGTTGATGAGCTGGTTCATGCGATGATAGGTAGGTTGTTCTAAGAGAATTTTGTAGCCACCATTACCAAAATCCATCTGTGAAAGGATGTAGAGGGCCTGTTGGCTTCCTGAGGTTATGACAATCTGATCCGAATTGACATAAATATCGTCAGCAATTAATCGACTCTTTAAGGCTTCAAGCAAATCTTTGAGTCCGGCTTGTTCATGATAATAGTTGAAGAGGTAGTCCTGGTGCCCCGCCAAACTTTCATCCAAACAAAGCTTAAAATCCTCGTAGGCCAATTGATTGTAATCGTTAAGGTTAAGAAGCACCTTATTATCAACTTCATTACGACCTTCTAGGACGTAATAGCCACTTTTGGGTACGGCATAAATATAGTTTTGATACTTTAGTTCCAAGAGTGCTCTTTGGGCTGTGTCCTTACTACAGGCATAAGTCTGGCTTAGTTGACGAATAGAGGGGAGCTTACTCCCTTTTTTCAAAGTCCCATTTTGGATATCTTTGATGATGGTCTCGACAATATCTTGATAAATACTCATAACTGACCCCTTACAGATTTTTCCTTATTGTACCCTACTTGTCCTCTGAGAGCAAGATGTCTGGAGACATTTGACAAGATTATTAGATTTTGACATAATAAAAAGGTTATTAGGAAATACTAAATTTCCATCCCAAACAAGTTTAAGGAGATTGTAAGAATGACTTTTAAGAAAATCTTAGGACTTCTGGCTCTTGCATGCTTAACCATTATCGGTTTGTCAGCTTGCACACCAGAGAAAGAGCCTACTTGGACCTACGATAAAAACAAAATGCTATTTACAGGACAAGATGCTAGTGTACAAGTTCTTTCTGCAACTAAAATCGAATCACCAGAAGGTCAAAAAGCTGTACGCGTTCACTATAAACTTACCAACTCAAGTAAAGAAACCATGAATGCCTACACTCTTTTGATGAAGGTAGTCCTTGATGTAAAACAAGAAAAGGAAGAAGTGAAGGTTGCTACATTGGTCTTTTCTAAAGATGATGACCGAGATAAGATTGCAAATAAGACCAAGATTGCTCCTAAGGAAGTTAAAGAAATCGTTGTTGACTATGCCGTTGCTGATTTTGATCATGATCTTAGCATTGATTTCTCTGATTACGGTACTGAGGCTAACGCGACTGCCAAGCTTTCACTACAAAATCTTGAAAAGGCACCTGTCAAATACTTTGATAAAAAAGCTCAATAAGTTTTATCACCACATGAATGTGTGGTGTTTTTTTATTGTCTTAAATCTGTACCCATACAGTATTGAAAATACTATCTTGTCTAATCGTCAGAATTTTCATAAACTTATACTATATTTATTGACTAAGGAGTTTTAGGTATGTCAGCAAAACGTTTAACCATTTCTGCATTTTTCATGGCACTTGTCATTATTTTGAGCTCGAGTCTCTTATCTATTCCAGTGCCAGGAGGTCATTTCTATTTTAACGGGATTATTATTTTCCTAGTTGGTTTAATTTTCCCACCTACAGAAGCAGTTATTATTGCTGGAGTAGGTTCCTTTATTGGAGATTTTCTTTTTTACCCTCTTCCTATGTGGGTAACTCTAGTAACACACAGCCTTCAAGTTCTCGCTATTGCACTCATTGTTGGAGGCCACTTAGGAAAATTGAGTAAGTCTAGGGCAGCTTTAGGTCTCTTGATTGGGGCTATTATTGACTTAGTCGGATATGGCTTAGGAAGAGCCTTTATCTATGGTACGCCTGCCTATGCTATTATGAAGATCCCTTTTGACATTGTAGCTGCTATTCTTGGTTTAGGAGTGGCCTACTACATTTATTTCCACACAGGTTTTGTTAAACAGTTTAAAAAGACCTGGGAAGGAAAATAGATGACCAAAGTAATTGTTGCCAATGACCTGGTTGGTCTAGGTAAGGTTGCTTTAACTAGTAGCCTCCCTATCATGTCAGCTTGTCAAACTGAAGTCCTTCCTTTACCAACGGTTCTTTTATCTTCGCATACAGGAGAGTTTGAAAATATCTATGTACGGGATCTTACGGATGACCTAAAGGGATTTTGTAAGCAGTGGGAACACTTGGATTTTATAGTAGATGGCCTTGTGAGTGGTTATTTTAAGTCAGAAGAAGCATTAAAACGTGTAGGTCAATTGGCTCGTGATAAACAGATAGCTCTATTTGTTGACCCTATTATGGGTGACAATGGTCGTCTCTATCAAGGTTTTGATAGAAACTATGTAGAAGCCATGAAGGATTTCTGTCAACAGGCAGATGTCATCATTCCCAATCTGACAGAAGCTGCTTTGTTGACGGATACTACCTATCTTGAAGCAGGTTCCTATGATGAGGCCACTATTGAAAAGCTTCTGAGAGAATTGACCAAGCTTGGACCTCGAAAAGTTATTTTAACAGGTATCTCATTTGAGACAGATAAAATTGGGTTGGCTTATTTTGATAAAGAGACGAATGAAACGATTTATCGCATGCAAAAACGTTATGGTAATCATTTTTATGGAAGCGGCGATTTACTAACGGCAATCTTATCAGCAGGTTACTTTTATAATCTTGATTTACTAAAGGTTTGTGATTTGGCCTTGGATGTTATGGATAGGGTTCTTTCGTCAACACTGTCTGATGGTCGTCCTTTAAAATATGGTCTTTGCTATGAGCCCCATATCGGTTATTTATTCAGTGGTTTTAATGCCCTATTGGAGGAGAAAAATGAAAAGTGATAAAACACGTGAATTAGTTGAATTGAGTTTGTATGCAGCTTTAATTATTGTGAGTGTACAGTTTATTCGTATTCCTTTTGGACCTCAATTTGTCCATTTGGGAAATGCCCTAGTTGTGATTGCTGTTTTGATTTTCGGTGCTAGAAAAGGTGCGCTAGTTGCAACAGTAGGGTTAGGGCTATTTGATATTTTTAATGGCTTTGCTGCTGAGGTCTGGATTACTATTTTAGAATCCTTAATAGTCTGTCTGGTGCTCTATCTTGTTTTTGAAAAGCTACTAAAATCAAATGACAAAATGGCTAATATCATAATCATTGGAGTTATAGCTGCAGTAACCAAAATTATTTTGAATTTTATTAAGTATACGATTATTAATAGTATCGTTGCGGCTCTACCACTCAATGCAGCCATGGTATTGGCACTTACTAAAATTGGTGGGACCTTTGGAACATCAGTAGTGACTATCATTGCGGTCCCTCTCCTATATCCTGTCTTCAAACGTATTTTACAGAGAAACTAAAGATTTAGCAGGTTAGTCTTGCTTTTTCTTTTTAATTTTCCAAAAGCAGAGGTCCAAATTTTCACTAAAAAATGGTAAAATAGTAGAGTTAATGTCAAGAAAGGAAAGGGCTGAAGACTGTTTTAGCCCAGATATGCTATGTCTATTTTAGAAGTCAAAAATCTTAGTCACGGATTTGGTGACCGTGCAATTTTTGAAAATGTCTCATTCCGTTTGCTCAAAGGTGAGCATATCGGTCTTGTCGGTGCTAACGGTGAAGGGAAATCAACCTTCATGTCTATCGTTACTGGGAAATTGCAGCCAGATGAAGGTAAGGTAGAGTGGTCTAAGTACGTTACAGCGGGTTACTTGGATCAGCATGCTGTTCTTGAAAAGGGGATGACCGTTCGTGATGTCCTTCGTACGGCTTTTGATGAGCTCTTTAAAACTGAAGAACGCATCAACGAGATTTACATGTCTATGGCTGACGAAGGAGCCGACGTTGATGCTCTGATGGAAGAAGTAGGTGAGCTTCAGGATCGTTTGGAAACGCGTGATTTCTATACACTAGATGCTAAGATTGATGAGGTTGCCCGTGCACTAGGTGTCATGGATTTTGGTATGGATACAGATGTAACGGACCTTTCAGGTGGTCAACGTACCAAGATTCTCTTGGCTAAGTTATTGCTTGAAAAACCAGATATCTTGCTTCTTGATGAGCCAACCAACTATTTGGATGCTGAACACATCGCCTGGCTTAAACGCTATCTCCAAGAGTATGAGAATGCTTTTGTTCTCATTTCGCACGATATTCCGTTCTTAAACGATGTGATTAACATTGTCTACCATGTTGAAAATCAAGATCTGGTTCGCTATGCAGGTGATTATGACAATTTCCAATCTGTCTATGCAATGAAGAAAGCTCAATTGGAAGCAGCCTATGAACGTCAGCAAAAGGAAATTGCAGACCTTCAAGATTTTGTTAACCGTAACAAGGCGCGTGTTGCTACTCGAAATATGGCCATGTCGCGTCAGAAAAAATTGGATAAGATGGAAATTATCGAGTTGCAGGCAGAGAAGCCAAAACCAGAATTCCATTTCAAGGAAAGTCGTACACCTGGACGCTTTATTTTCCAAACCAAAGATCTCGTTATTGGTTACGACCGTCCGTTGACCAAGGCTCCATTGAATCTTACATTCGAACGTAATCAAAAGGTAGCTATTGTCGGTGCCAATGGTATCGGTAAGACCACTTTGCTTAAGAGCCTGCTTGGTATTATTCAACCACTCGAAGGAGAAGTTGAAACAGGTGATTTTATTGATCTAGGTTATTTTGAACAAGAAGCAGAAGGCTCACGTCAGACGCCTCTTGAAGCGATTTGGGACGCTTTCCCAGCTCTAAATCAAGCTGAGGTTCGTGCAGCTCTAGCCAAATGCGGATTAACCTCTAAACATATTGAAAGTCAAATTCAGGTGCTTTCAGGTGGAGAACAGGCTAAGGTTCGTTTCTGTCTCCTTATGAATCGTGAAAATAATGTCCTTGTTCTGGACGAACCGACCAACCACTTGGATGTTGACGCCAAGGATGAATTGAAGCGGGCCCTTCAGGCCTTTAAAGGTAGTGTCCTCATGGTATGTCACGAACCCGAATTTTATGAAGGTTGGACAGATGTTTGGGATTTTAATGAGTTAGTATAGTGATAAAAGAGTGTTGGCATTCTCTAAAGAGAGAGTTGCTCACTCTTTTTTTATGTTAAAGAGCTGAGTAGACTTACTAAGATTTGATAAGACGGAGATGGTGTAGAGGAAGATCGTCAGCATCATAAAGTGTTTTTCTACAGATTTTGTCGTGACCTATTTGGGTTTTGAGCATACAAATTTAATTTGTTCAAAAAGTAACAAAGTCTGAGCATAAAAGGTGTAACCGTTTTCCGATTATGGTAGAATAAATTAGTAAACTATTATCAAAAGAAAGTTGGATAAACTTATGTCAAAAATCGTAGTTGTTGGTGCTAACCACGCTGGTACTTTTAGTATTAATACTATTCTCGATAATTACGGAGACCAAAATGAAGTAGTTGTTTTCGACCAAAACTCTAACATTTCATTCTTGGGTTGTGGTATGGCCCTTTGGATCGGTAATCAAATCTCAGGTTCTGATGGTCTTTTCTATGCCAACAAAGAAGGACTTGAAAGCAAGGGCGCTAAAGTTTATATGAACTCACCAGTTGAGTCTATTGACTTTGATGGTAAAACTGTTACAGCCCTCGTAGATGGTAAAGAGCATGTTGAATCATATGACAAATTGATTTTGGCTACAGGTTCTCAACCAATCTTGCCTCCAATCGAAGGTGCCGAAATTAAAGAAGGTAGCCGTACTTTCGAAGCTACGCTTGAAAACCTTCAATTTGTTAAACTTTTCCAAAACGCTCAAGAAGTTATTGATAAGTTGAACGACAAATCTCAAGATATCAAACGTGTAGCGGTTGTAGGTGCTGGTTACATTGGTGTTGAATTGGCTGAAGCTTTCCAACGTCATGGAAAAGAAGTTATCCTTATCGACGTTGTTGATACATGTTTGGCAGGTTATTACGACCATGACTTGACTGACCTTATGGCTAAAAATATGGAAAGCCACGGTATTAAATTGGCATTTGGTGAAACTGTTAAAGCAGTAGAAGGTGAAACTAAGGTAGAACGCATCGTTACAGATAAAAATGCTTACGATGTCGATATGGTTGTTCTTGCTGTTGGTTTCCGTCCTAACACAGCTCTTGGTGCTGGTAAGTTGGAAACATTCCGTAATGGCGCTTACCTTGTTAATAAGAAACAAGAAACATCAATCAAAGATGTTTATGCAGTTGGTGACTGTGCTACCGTTTATGACAATGCCCTTGATGATGTGAACTACATTGCCTTGGCTTCAAACGCTGTTCGTTCAGGTATTGTCGGTGGTCATAATGCCGGTGGTGGCGATGTTGAATCAAACGGTGTTCAAGGATCAAATGGTATCTCAATCTATGGTTTGAACATGGTATCAACTGGTTTGACAGAAGAAAAAGCAAAACGCTTTGGTTTCAATCCAGCAGTAGTATCTTCAACAGATCTTCAAAAAGCTGCCTTTATGGAAGATGAAAATGCAGACGTTACAATCAAGATCGTTTATGACAAAGATACACGCAAAGTTCTTGGTGCTCAAATGGTATCACGCATGGACATCTCTATGGGAATCCACATGTTCTCATTGGCTATCCAAGAAGGTGTAACTATTGACCGTCTTCAATTGCTTGATTTGTTCTTCTTGCCACACTTTAACCAACCGCTTAGCTATATTGCTAAAGCAGCTATCTCAGCTAAATAATCTTAAACAGCTAATTCAGTCGAATTAGCTGTTTTTTTTTTGTCTCACGAAAACCACTAGCTGTGCTAGTGGTTCCGAAAAGCTTTTAGCGATGTATCAAA
>NZ_LSIZ01000132.1:0-3353 GCF_001556505.1 Streptococcus sp. CCH8-H5
GAGTTAAGGCTGACGTATTTTGAACTGGTGTCTTAGCAGCTGGTTCTTGAACGCCGTTGGCATCGGCTGCTTTGACAGTTTGTGCTGGGGTCAAGTTCGCTGTTGAGCCATTTGAATAAGTTAATGTTGTTGAACCATCATTTCCTACTACTACTGTTGTTGCATCTGGGTTCGCCACTTTAACAGCAGCTTTAACAGCATCTTTTTCTGGTGTAGTTAGACTTGATGGGTTTTTAACTGGTGTTACTGATGGTGCTACCGCTTCAATATCAAATACTGAAGCAGCACTTAGTGTATCTGTACTTCCATCTTTATAAGTAACAGTTACATTAGTTCCATTTAGTGTAACGCTATCAATTTTATCGCTAAAAGTTGGATTTGCTACTTTTACTGCATTCGCTAAATCTGCAGCACTTGGTACTGTGTTCGTTACTATTGGTGTTGATGGCGCTTGGACATTATATTTGAAAGTTTGCGGTTTCCAAACAAAACGAATACGTCCAGGTGCCCCAGTATCCCCCGCAGCCCCTACAGAATCATAGTTTGTATTTCCTGCTAAATCTTCAGCATAAATATAACGAGTCATTCCTGTACCATCTGTGTAAGATCCATTTGGAATATTTGCTGTTAATTTAATGATAGCAGGATTTGCCTCAGTAGCTGTTGTTTCTGAACCAAATCTATTTGCTTTTAAGTATAAAGCACTTTTCGTTTTACCATTTAGGTATCCAGCATCTTCTGTTCCTAAACCTGTACGATTATCTTGAGCAAATACTAAAAATGCTTTAGCAATTTTCCCTGAGTTATCAGTGACTTTTAGTTCTATATTATTTTCTTCACCAGAATATAGATAGATAATTTGGTTAGCTTTGTCATCATATGGAATATTTACTACAGGGCGAACATTCTCTTTTACAGTTACTACACTTGGAGTTGACTTGTTACTTGCTGCATCTGTTGCTGTAACACTAATTGTATCTCCTTCATTTAAACCTGAAACTGGGATAGTGAAGCTTCCATCTGAACCTGCTGTTGCAGTTACTTTACTACCATTTGGTAATGTAGCTTCTACTGTAGAATTAGCTTCTGCTGTACCAGTAAGGTTAGTAGCCCCCACTTTAACACTATTAACAGTTGGTGCTACTGGTGGTGTTGTATCTGGTTTTTCTTCTACATTAATTTCTTTCCAACCAACTGGACTTGAATATTTAGTTTCTTTAATATTTGAAATTACCTTAGCTTTACCTGGTTGGATTTGCTCTTTCATTTCAAGTACGATTGTATCAACAAAACCATCCGTAGAGTAAGAGGTAACTACTGCTTTTGATGCATCTTTTGAAGCCCACGCTCCAGGAATTGAATCGCGTTTAATAGCTACCTCACTTCTACCACCTGTTTTAGGATAATCAAAGTAGGTTACCCCTGCATCATGAGGGACTTTTAATGTGACTGTTGTAGTTTCTGCAACAATACTTTGTTGGTCTTTTGATTCTGTTGATGGCACTACACTTGATTCACCTAGTGCAACATCTACTGTTGCTGCTTCACTTTCACTGACACCTATTTTTTGTGTAACTACTAAACTATCTTTTGGAACTAATTGATCTTGTGTCGTTACATTACTATTTAATCCAGTTGGAAGTGTCGCTGTCCACTTACCATTACTTTCAACTGTTACGTTGTCTACAACTGTGTTCCCTGCAACTTTAATATTAATAGTTGCACCAGGTGTTCCTGTCCCTGATAGAGTTCTATCAGTTGATTTAATACCTCCGTTTCGCAACATACCGCCATCTGAAGGTAATGTTTTAGTTACCTCTGGAGTAGGTACTGCAAATACATACTTCAGTAACTGTCCACCACTTCTTAGTGTTACAGTGTTGGCTCCCGAGTTATATGTTTCTGCTTTATCAGAATTAACTTCCTTAAGTGTATAACCTTTAGTCTTTAATTTCGTAATAGCTTTTTGTACTGCTTCGATATTACTCAAATTAACAACTTGATCTCTATCTCCTGGAATCGCACTACTTGCTGCAAGCTCATTACCCGCTTCATCATAGAAGGCTACTTGTACAATTTGTGGTGCAGTAAACTCAAATTTTTCAATTTGCACACGTTGCAAGTTGGTACCCGAACCCGTACTTCCTAAGAATGACAATGCATAAGTTGCATTTGAGTTGTTAAGAGCAGTCTTAGCAGTTGGTTCCATGATTGAAGCATTCGCAGTCTTCAAATTAGTTGACCATTTTTCAGAACCGTAAGTTACAATAAACTCTTTTGATTGACCTTTATATTCAATTTTAAAGTCTACCCATTCGCCATTAGGTTTTGGATTTAGAGCTTTTGCTGCTGAGCTACTTGTCGTTACCCTACCAGCATTATTTGATGAGTAGAATGAACCGAAGGCATTACTTCTCCATGCATTTCCACCATATCTTGGATCGGCTGATGCATTTTGGTTAGCATTTGGGTTAGAAGTGTTGTGCCATGAGTCTAGTTTGAAACCAAAGGCATTTTTGATAGTACCCATACCAATAGACGCTCCGGATTGACCAATAGTATCTACATTACCTGTATGGAAGACGAAGCCGACTCCATCACCACCTAGACGACTACCTACAGTATGACCTTCGTATTTATCACCAATATCTACCTTACCAGTAAAGGTAAAGTCTTCCCTAGGATCAATTTTAAAACGAAGGTAAGCACTACCAACTTGACCTGACACGTCATCTGTTAATTTAATTGTGCCAGACGTTTCATCATAATTTGCCGTACCACCTTCTTTAAAGAAACTATCAAAGTTATCTTTCGTTACTGTGACACGATCAAGTCTTGTTTCATCAACTGAACGTGATGTTCCCCCAGTGTCACGGCGACGACGTACACGAGGAACATTTGCTGTTTCTGAAACCGTAACATTATTTGCGATTGCATTCTCTGAGCTTGCTGTAGTTACTGACGCTGTCGAAGCTGTAACTGAACGAGATGCCTCTGAGGCAGTTGCCGGTTTTGCAGTTGATACATTTGTTGAACCTGGAACTTCTGAAGCAACTACTGGACTTGTTGAGGTTGCTGCCGATGAAGCCGGTGCTGAACTTGTAGCACTTGTTGAAGCTGGTGCTTCTGAACTTACTGCTACACTTGGTGCAACTGATGTTGTAGGTGCAACCGACATCGATGTAACTGTTTCAGTAGCTGCTGGTGCTACCGTAGTAGTTGCTGCACTTTCTGGTGCTGTGATTGGCGGAGTTGTGGTTGAGGCTCCGTCACCTTGACTTGCACTGACAGCTGTGGTTGCAACTGTTGCTCCATCAGATGTCGTTTCATCCGCTTGAGCTGTGTGACCAATC
>NZ_LSIZ01000133.1:0-375 GCF_001556505.1 Streptococcus sp. CCH8-H5
AAGACGCAACCGTCGTTGTCACCTACCCAGACGGATCTAAAGATGAAGTTCCAGTCAAAGTTACGGTTAAAACTCCAAGCACAGATGCGGATAATAACACACCAGTAGCTAAGGCACAAACAGTAACCCCAGGCTCAACCCCAAATGCGCAAGATTCAATAGGTAACGTCGGTGATCTTCCAAATGGAACTAAGTTTGACTTCAAGACACCAGTAGATACAGCTACAGATGGTGAAAAAGACGCAACAGTTGTTGTGACTTACCCAGACGGATCTAAAGATGAAGTTCCAGTTAAAGTTACTGTTAAAACTCCAAGCACAGATGCGGATAAGAATAATCCAACAGCTAAGGCACAAACAGTAACACCAGGAACAA